>NZ_BAAGZJ010000148.1:0-6643 GCF_054778635.1 Nocardiopsis nanhaiensis | reverse complement strand
TCAAGGTGGAGCGCCACTGACGCGCGAAGCGCTCGATGGCGACGACCTTGAGGCGCGCAGCGGAGACGGCCACCATCAAGCGGCAGGAAACGGGGAAACCCGCACCAACAGCACCCCCCACCCACCGGTGCCCCACATGTGCCGACCCAACTGGAGTCACGACGGCAAGGCTCCCCCCAATGTCCACGCATAGCCCTCAATGAGTGGCTGGCAGGGATCCTCGAGCGGGTCAGAGGTCCCCGAGCAGCAGGTGAGGGCGTTCCATGCAGTCGGCGACCCAGCGCAGGAAACCGCCAGCGACGCCTCCGTGGCACACCCGGTGGTCGAAGGTCAGGGTGAGTTCCGTGATCGGGCGGGGCACCACGTCATCGCCGACCACCCAGGGGCGGCGCAGGATACGGCCCACACCCAGGATCGCCACCTCCGGGTGGTTGATGATCGCGGCTGACCCGTCTACGCCGAACACGCCGTAGTTGTTCACTGTGAACGTTCCACCGCGCAGGTCCTCGGGGGCCGTCGCGCCGGATCGGGCGGCATCCGCGCGTTCCCCCAGCGCGGAGGAGAGTTCTCGAGTGGTGAGCGTGTGGGCCTCGCGCAGTACCGGGACCACGAGACCCCTCGGGGTCTGGGCGGCGAATCCCAAATGCACGGCGTCGAAGCGGACGGTCTCCTGACGGGCGGTATCGAAGTGGGCGTTGAGTTCGGGAAACCGTGTCAGCCCGAGGAGGGCAAACCGCGCCACGAGCCCCAGCACGCTCACCGGGCGGTCCGGCGCGGCATCGTTGAGTTCCCTGCGCAGGTCCACCATCCCGGTAGCGTCGACGTCTACCCACACCGTCGCCTCAGGGATCTCCCGCCGTGACCGCGACAGGTGTTCGGCCATGACCCGGTGCGCCCCGCGCAGTGGCGACCGGTGCGTCCCAGGTTCCCCGGGCTCCACGGACTCCCAGGGTTTCCCCAGTGCCTCGGTTGTGCCTTCTTTCCCGGATGGCTCTTCCTGTTCAAACGCACCCGTGGCTGCGCCCGCGGCCGTACCCGTGGCTGCGCCCGTGGCCGTACCCGCGGCCGGGGCGCCGATCAGCGGCTCGACGTCGCGGCGCAGGATCAGACCGCCCTCCCCGCTGCCGTGCAGCGCGGTGATGTCGATCCCGTTCTCCCGTGCCAGGCGGCGTACCAGGGGTGACACCACCCGGGTCGGTCCCGCACCGGGCTCGGCCTCTACCCCGGTCCCAGCCCCGGCCCGGGTAGGGGGCACACCCGAGCTTCCGCCCAGTGGTGCAGCAGGGTTGGTGGGCGGGCCGCCGCTGGTCGCCGTTGACCCGGGCGGCCCGCCCGCCCTGGGGGCGCCGCGGCGCTTGGACCGCGTGCCCCAAGCCGTGCCGTAACCCACAAGGACCGCGCCGGAACCCGCTTCGCTGTCGGCGGCGCCGTTGCCGCCCGCGGGGTCGGAGCCGTCCCGTGCGTCGGGCACGGTGGTTCGAGTATCCCGTATTCCACGTTCGTCAGGCGGGCTCGCCCCAGTATCCGGACCGCTCGCGACCGTGAGGAGGGGCGCGCCGACCGCGACCACCCCACCCTCCGCGCCGTGGAGTCGGGTGACGGTGCCGCTGAAGGGGCAGGGGACCTCCACCGAAGCCTTGGCGGTTTCCACCTCCACCACGGCTTGGTCGACGGCGATCTCCTCGCCCTCCGTGACCAGCCAGGACACGATCTCGGCTTCGGTCAGGCCTTCACCCAGGTCGGGGAGTTCGAACGTGCTCACCGGCCCTCCACCCACTCGGACTCCCACTGGAGGCGGTCGAAGGCCGCCAGGATCCGGTCGACCCCGGGTAGGTGGTGCTCCTCCAGCTTCGGCGGGGGATAGGGGACGTCCAGCCCGCCGACCCGCAGTACCGGGGCCTCCAGGTAGTGGAAGCACTGCTCGGTGACGCGCGCCGCGACCTCGGCACCGTATCCACCGAAGACCGATGCTTCGTGCACCACCACCGCACGCCCGGTACGGCGGACCGAAGCGGTGACGGTGTCGTCGTCGAACGGCGCCAACTGGCGCAGGTCCACGACCTCGACATCGATGCCGTGTCCCCCGTCGACTGCCTTCCCGGCCGTCCCTCCGGCCGGTTTCCCAGCTGCCTCCCCAGCTGCCTCCAACGCGGTCTCGACCATCGGCCCGTAGGCGATGAGCGTCACGTCCGCCCCGGGGCGGCGCACCACGGACCGCTCCATCGGCTCGGTGCGCACCGGGAGTTCCACGGACTGCTTAGCCCAATAGCGCCGCTTCGGCTCCAGGAAGACCACGGGATCGTCGCAGGCGATCGCCTCGCGCATCATGGAGTAGGCGTCGGCGGGGGTCCCGGGGGTAACCACGCGCAGTCCGGGCGTGTGCGTGTAGTAGGCCTCGGAGGAGTCGCTGTGGTGTTCCACGCCGCCGATACCGCCGCCGTACGGCACCCGGATCACCACCGGCAGTGTCACCGCCCCCCGCGTCCGGTTGCGCATCTTGGCCAGGTGGGAGACCACCTGCTCGAAGGCGGGGTAGGCGAAGGCGTCGAACTGCATCTCCACCACGGGACGCATCCCGTACATGGCCATGCCGATCGCGGTGCCCACGATCCCGGACTCGGCCAGCGGGGAGTCGAAGCACCGCTCCTCACCGAACTCGGCGGTCAGTCCGTCCGTGACCCGGAAGACACCGCCCAGCGGACCGACGTCCTCCCCGTAGACCACCACGTCGGGGCCGTCGGCCATGGCGTCGTGCAGGGCGTGGTTGAGCGCGGTGCCCATGGTGACCTCGGGTGCCTCGGTCGTTCCGCGCATCCCCGTGGCGGGCGCGGGGGCGGGCACCGTCAGGGAGGCCTCGGAGGATGCGGGGCTGGGGGACGCGTGTGCCATCGCCTCACACCCCCCGGAGTTCCCGGCGCGCCGACTCTTCCTCGGCCTGCTCGATCTGCTCGGACTGTCCGGTCTGCTCGGCCTCCGCGACTTCGGCGGCCAGGTCCCGCCGCTGCCGTTCCAGGGACTCCGGTACCGCCGCGTACACATCGGTGAAGAGGGAGTCCGGCTCGAGTCTGTCCGCACAGGCCATCCGCTCGCGGACCGCGGTGGCGACGCGTTGGCCGTCGCGCTCGTAGATATCCAGGAGGCCGTCGTCGACGATCTGCTCGTTGCGCAACAGGGCCTCCATCCGCGCCAGCGGGTCCCGTTCGCTCCAGTACTCCACCTCGTCAACGTCCCGGTAGCGCTGCGGGGCGTCGGAGTTGGTGTGCGGGTCGACCCGGTAGGTCAGCGCCTCGATGATGGCGGGTCCGCCCCCGCCGCGCGCTTCCGCCAGGGCGTGCCCGACCACGGCGTGCACCGCCGCCGCGTCGTTGCCGTCCACGTTGTATCCGCGCATGCCGTAGCCGACGGCCTTGTGCGCCAGGGTGGGCGCCGCGCTCTGCTTGTGCACCGGAACGCTGATGGCCCAGTGGTTGTTCTGGACCAGGAACACCACGGGGGTGTTCCACACGGCCGCGAAGTTGTAGGCCTCGTGCGCGTCGCCCTCACTTGTGGCGCCGTCGCCCATCAAGACCAGGGCGGCCACGTCGTGGCCCTTTCTGCGTGCGGCGTAGGTCAGGCCGACCGCGTGGGAGGCGTTGGTGGCCAGCGGCGTGCACTGGGGCGCGCACCGGTTGCGGTTCGGGTCGTAGCCGGAATGCCAGTCGCCCCGGAAGAGGGTGAGCGTCTCCACCGGGTCCACGCCGTGCGTGACCATGGCGACGCTGTCGCGGTAGCTGGGGAAGAGCCAGTCCCGTTCGGACAGTGCCAGCACCCCGCCGACCTGGGCTGCTTCCTGTCCCATCGAGGACGGGTACACCGCGAGGCGGCCCTGTCGGGCGAGGGTGCTGGCCTGCTCGTTGAAGCGGCGTCCGATGACCATGGCTCGGTGGAGTTCGGCGAGTACGGCGTGGTCGGGAGTGGAGAACGAGGAGTGTTCATGACGTCGGCCGTACCGGTCCACCAAGCGCACCGGCTCCTGGGAGGGCAGAGGAGGAACCGGACGAGATCGCTCATCGGTGTGCTTCATGTCTTGAATATGCGGCGAATCACCCCATATTGTCGATGGCTCCACGCCGATGCTGGACGAACTGTTCGGTAATCGGATCTGAGTGACACATCATCTAACTTGTCCACCATGCGGACGGTATGAGGTAAGACACATGGCCGTGCAGCTGGACGACACCGACCGTCGCATCATCGCTCTCCTGTGTGACGACGGCCGGATGTCGATCCGCGCCGTCGCCGAGCGCGCGCACATCTCCCGGGCCAACGCCTACTCCCGCCTCGAACGTCTGCGCGACGAGGGGGTGATCCGGGGCTTCTCGGCCGTCATCGACCCCGAGAAGTACGGCACGGCGCTCTCCGCCTACGTCTCCGTGCGGATAGAGCAGCACTCCTGGGAGAAGTTCCGTGAGTACCTGCGGGACATCCCCGAAGTCGACCACGCCGCGTTGGTGTCCGGCGACGTCGACCTCCTCCTGCTCGTCCGGGTGGCCGACGCCGCAGCCCTGCGCACCTTCGTCCTGGAACGGCTCCAACGCCTGCCCGAGGTCAAGAGCACCCAGACCATGTTCATTCTGGACGAGCCCCACCTGCAGTAGAGGGGGCCTGCCAGTAGAAGGGGTCCTGCGAGCACGAGGGGCCGACCGGTTGGGGCGCCGGCCTCGCACATAGCTCCAATTCACTCCGGATCGGACCTTGGTTGCTCCGGTTTCCCCGGCAGAATGGACCCATGCCCGAGTACCGCGTCGTCGACGCCTTCACCAACCAGCCCTTGTCCGGGAACCCCGCAGCCGTCCTCGTCGTGGACGAACCCTACGACGACGCCTGGGCCCAGGGCATCGCCGCCGAATTCAACCTCTCCGAGACCGCCTTCGCCCGTCGGATCGAGAGCGCCGAAGCCGAATTCGAGCTGCGCTGGTTCACCCCCGAGGTCGAGGTCGACCTGTGCGGACACGCGACCCTGGCCACCGCGCACGCCCTCACCGAGCAGGGGGTGGAGGGGCCGATCCGATTCAGTACCCGCAGCGGGGTCCTCACCGTGGAGCGCCGGGACGGCAGGCTCTGGATGGACTTCCCGGCCCGCCCGGCCGTGCGGGAGGAGGTTCCCGCAGGGTTGGCGGACGCTTTGGGCGCCGAACCGTTGTGGGTCGGCCGCGGCGGAACCAATGACCTGCTGGTCGAGGTGGCTGACGAGGCCACCGTCCGGTCCCTCTCCCCGGACCAGCGCGCACTGACCGCCATCCCGGCGCGCGGGGTCATCGTCACAGCCCGCGGCGCGGACACGGCCACCGGTTCCGGCGGAGACCGCGCCTACGACATCGTCTCCCGGTTCTTCGCCCCCAGCGTCGGGGTCCCCGAAGACCCGGTGACCGGCAGCGCGCACACCGTCCTGGCCCCCTTCTGGGCCGAGCGCCTCGGCCGTACCGAACTCACCGCCCACCAGGCCTCGGCGCGCGGCGGCGACCTGGACGTGCGCCTGGTCGGAGACCGCGTCATGCTCGGCGGCGACGCCGTCACCTTCGCAACCGGCCACCTGAACCCGAGCACCGGGCCGCGGGGACCGGCTGGGGAGCGGTGGGCCACCAAGGAAGAGATCCACGCCGCCCGTGAGCGCCTGGAGGCGGGGCACGCCGACTGGGTACGCCCCGCGGCCTACGGGGTCGGTGTGCACCGTGACGGCGAGACGGCATTCGGGCTGACCAACGTCGGTACGAGCCCTCTGCCCGCCATCGTCCTGGCGATCGAGTGCGGCCACACCTCCGGTACCGCCACCTACGAACTCACCCCGGGCCGCTTGGCCACGGCAATGGCGGCCTTGGCGCCTGCGGAGGCCTGCACCGAGCTCCAGCACCCCAACCTCGTGGAGTGGAAGAGGCTGGCCGCGGAGATCGAGGAGAAGGGCGGTCGGGCAGTCGCAGTGTTCGTCGGCGACCTCGAGGATGACCCCGTCGACGATCACGACCGAGCGTTCCGGGCGGCTATCGCCTGATTCGTTCCGTTGCCCAGCAAGCGGATCCCGACGAAATCTTGATTTCCCCCGCGCAGCGGCTGCGGATCCGGTAAGAATGGTTCTACGGCACTTCCGACCCCTCCCCGGAGGTGCCGGGACACGCCTCCCGGGGTTCCCCCTTGCCTGCCGGGCGGTCGTGGCCACCTCGGTCGGCCGGTACGGGTTCCTCCTTCCCGACCGGTCGGCCACCTCGGGGGCTGGGGCGGGCCCGCCCCAGCCCCCGAGGCGCGGGGTGCCCCAGCGGGCACCGCATTCTTCGGGAAGGCCGAGCGCGGTCAAGAGGCCTCACCCAGGAGCAGTCCGGGTGTGGCCATTTTGTTGGTCGGGCTCGGTCCAGCTTTTCGATGGCGCGAGTGCGGTTGTGGCCGGAATTCCCATGAAGTTTCGGGGTCCGGTTTCGTGGCCGTTGGGGGTATTTGTGCTCAGGGAGCTTCAAGGAACTCCTCCGGTTTTCGCCCGCGGACGCCTCGAGTCCGGTAAGAATGGTTCTACGGCACTTCCGACCCCTCCCCGGAGGTGCCGGGACACGCCTCCCGGGGTTCCCCCTTGCCTGCCGGGCGGTCGTGGCCACCTCGGTCGGCCGGTACGGGTTCC
>NZ_BAAGZJ010000147.1:0-6856 GCF_054778635.1 Nocardiopsis nanhaiensis | reverse complement strand
CGGGTTGGTCATCAGCGTCTCGACAGCGCACATGATCACGCGAAGGCCGTTGTTGTGTCCGGGGAACGGGAAAGCCCGTGACCGAGATGTTGTGCGGTCACGGGCTCGAGGTTAAACGACAAGCTAGTGCCCTACTGCCGCGTGACGGCGGAGGCTCCACCGCGCAGCACGAACTTCTGGATCTTTCCGGTTGCGGTCTTGGGCAGCTGTTCCACGAACTCCACCTGGGTGGGCGCCTTGAAGTGCGCGAGGTTGTCGCGGGCGAAGGCGATGATCTCCTCCTCCGTCACCGAGGCACCCTCCTGCAGCACCACGGAGGCGCGCGGGGTCTCGCCCCAGCGCTCGTGCGGGACACCCACGATCGCCACCTCCAGAACGTCCGGGTGGCGGAGGAGGACCCCCTCGACCTCGACCGAGGAGATGTTCTCCCCACCCGAGATGATCACGTCCTTGAGGCGGTCCTGGATCTCCACATAGCCGTCCGGGTGGGTGACTGCCGCGTCGCCGGTGCGGAACCAGCCGTCGCCCATCGCCTTCTCCGTGGCCTCGGGGTCGTTGTAGTAGCCCTGCATCACGACGTTTCCGCGCACGGTGATCTGGCCGACCGTCTTCCCGTCCTTGGGCACCACGGCGCCCTCGTCGTCGACCACGCGCAGCTCACCGGAGGTGATGAGTTCGACGCCTTGGCGTGCTTTGACCGCGCCGCGTTCGCGCGCGGACAGCTCCCGGTGCTCGGGCAACGGCTCGCAGACGGTGATGAACGGGGTGGTCTCGGTGAGCCCGTACACGTGGGTGACGGTCCAGCCGAAGTCCCCTTCCAGCCGCTCGATGGTCTCGGCCGCGGGTGAGGCGCCGGCGGTGACCACGTGCACGCCGGGCGGGACCGAGCCGCGGGTCTCAGCGGGAGTGTTGGACAGCATGATCAGCACTGTGGGAGCCGCGCACAGCCAGGTGACTTCCTCGATTCGGATGAGTTCGAACACCTTCGCCGGATCCATGGCGGGCAGGCACACGTGCGTGCCCCCGGCCGCCGTGACCGTCCAGGTGTAGGTCCACCCGTTTGCGTGGAACATCGGCAGTGTCCACAGGTACTTCTCGCCCAGCCCGATCCGCAGGTGCAGCAGGGTACCCACCGAGTTCATGTACGCGTTGCGGTGGCTGATCATCACACCCTTGGGACGCGCGGTCGTCCCCGAGGTGTAGTTGATGGTCAGGAGGTCCGTTTCGGAGATCTCCGGGCGTTCGTAGTCGGGGGAGGCCGCGGCGACCAGGGACCCGTAGTCCTCCCAGCCGGGCCGGGCGCCCTCCAGCGCGATGAACCGTTCCACCTCCGGCATCTGGTCGCGCACGCTGTCGACGGCGTCGAGCTGGTCGGCGTGCACGCACAGCACCTTGGCGCCGGAATGGTTGACGATGTAGACGAAGTCGTCGGCGGTCAGACGGAAGTTGACCGGCACGAGGACCGCGCCCAGCTGGGGGACCGCGTAGAACGACTCGAGCTGGGCGTGGGTGTTGGGGGCGATGTAGGCGACCCGGTCGCCCTTCGCCACCCCCATGCCCTGGAGTGCTGACGACCAGCGGTCGCAGCGGTCGAAGAACTGCTCATAGGTCAGCCGGAACTCCCTGTCGACCACGGCCTCGCGGTGCGGGTGCAGCCTGCGGGTGCGACGGGCGAACTCCAGGGGGGTCAGGGCGAGTTCCATGGTGGCCTCTCTCTGTGGTGCTTCTTCTGGTCTGGTCTCTCTGTGCGGCTCGGTACCCGGTGCGGTGCGCTGTGCGCTACCCGGCGCGGAGCATGGTGCGCGGACGTCACACACCGAACAGCCCGGCGGCGTTGTCGTGCAGTACGCCCCTCAGCCATTCGTCGCCCAGGTCCAGGTCGGCAAGGGACCGGAGCTGCTGGACGTACGCGTAGGGGATGTTCGGAAAGTCGGTACCCAAGAGGACCCGGTGTCCGAACTCCCGGAGGCGGGGAAGCTCGGAGCGGGGGAAGGGGGACTGGCTCTCGACGAAGGGTGTGAACGCCATGGTGGTGTCCAGGTGGACGCGGTCGTGCCGTTCGACCAGGTCCAGGAAGGCCGTGTACTCGGGTAGGCCCGCGTGGGCGATCACCGCGGTCAGGTCCGGGTGGGCGCGGAGTACCCCGGCGAAGGGTTCGGGACCGGTGAACTCGCCCGGGACCGGGCCGGAGGCGCAGTGCACCACCACGGGGGTCCCGGAGTCGGCCAGGGCACCCCAGACATCGGCGAGCAGGGGGTCGCGGGGGTCGTAGGCCCCGACCTGGAGGTGGGCCTTGAAGATCCGTGTGCCCGAGCCGATGGCTTCGGCCACGTAGTCCTTGGCGGCGGGTTCGGGGTAGAAGGTGGCGCTGCGCAGCGAGTCGGGGTGCTGGTCGGCGAAGTCGGCGGCCCAGTTGTTGAGCCAGGTGGCCATGTCGGGCCGGTGGGGGTAGGAGAGCGCGGTGAAGTACCGGACCCCGAACCGCCTCAGCAGGTCGACGCGCTCGTCCTGGGCCACCCGGTAGTTGATGGGCCAGACGCCCTCCCCGACGGAGTCGAAGTAGGACCAGACCTTGCGCAGAACCTTGTCGGGCATGAAGTGCGTGTGCACGTCCACGAGACCCGGAAGGCCGAGTGAGCGCCAGATCTGGCGGATCTCGGCGCTCTCGTCGACCCCGGACAGTGGTGAGATTCCAGTCACATCGGCCACTCTATGCCGGACCCGAGTCTCGTTCTGGGCCGGGGCACGGGAATGTCGAGCACATGAATCCGGGGCGCGGCCGGGCGTGGTCGGACGCGGTTGGGCGAAGGAGGGCGGGGTCGGCCTTGGTCAGGCCTGGTCGATCGAGGTCGCCGTGAGGAAGAAGGACATGGACAGTTGCGCGTCGTCCCACTCGTCGGTGGGGCAGGAGGAGCTGATGATGAGCTCGGAGTCGCCGATCCACTGCGTACCGGTCCGCAGGGTGCGGTTGAACTCGGGGGTGTCGAACGAGACCTGCCTGGTCTCGAACTCGTACATCTCCCCCGACTCCGCCATGACCTCGTACGGCTCGGTGCTCTCTTCGGTCATCGGGGTCCCCTCCTGCTCGGCGACGGAGTCGAAGAACCGGTCGACGGTGTCCATGGGCTCCTGACCGCTCTGCTGTGCCTGCTCGGCCCCGGACTCCTGGCGGAGGATGATGTCGCAGCCGGTACCGTCCAGCATGGCCTGGTGCATGTTGCTGTCGGGGTCGTAGCTGTTCGTCCATTCGGTGCCGCTGGCGGGCAGCCACTGGGGTTCGCTGCCAGGGGCAGCAGACTCGGATTCGACCGGGTCCGGCCCCTCCGAGGTGTTATCGGTCGGGGGGTCGGCCACGGGGGTCTCGACGCTTTCGTTGTCCTGGGGGCCCTCGGTGTTGGCCAAGCCGACGGGCACCAGGCCGCAGCCGGTCAGCATCAGGCCTGCGCCGAGGGTCGCGATGAGGGAAACGGGGCCGGAGAAACGCTTTTTCGTCTGCATACCCGTTGGGACCCCCGGCGGCGGGGACTGGTTGCTGAGTACGTGTACTCAATTGGGTCCGGCGGGTGCACCCGGCCGTGGCGGGGTCAGAGGGCCAGGAGCAGGACACCGGTCACGACGACGGCCGACGCGATGATCCGGACCGGGCCGAAGCGCTCCCGGAAGAACAGCAGACCGATCACCGCGGCGAAGACGATGCTGGTCTCCCGCAGCGCCGCGATCCCCGCGACCGCGCCCGACAGCTGCGCCCACAGGACCAGGCCGTAGGCGCCCGCGCTGACCGCGCCGCCGATCAGGCCGACCTTCCAGATCGGTCGGAGCTGCTCGACCAGTTTCCGTCGCCGCGTGGCCACCGCGACCAGGAAGAACACGGGCCCCTGGAGCATCATGATCCAGGTGATGTAGCCGACCGGGTCCTGGGTGAGGCGCACGCCGTAGGCGTCCACCACGGTGTACGACGCGATGGCCAACCCGGTCGCGAAGGCGGCCAGTAGCGCGGGCAGGTGCTGGCGCCGGGGCAGGCCGCCCGCGAACACCAGCACCATCAGGCCGCCCGAGATCACCAGGACCCCGGCGAGCTCTGACGGAGGAAGCCTCTCCCCCAGCAGGACCACGCCGATGACAGCGACCACCCACGGGGCAGTGCCGCGCGCCAGCGGGTAGACCTGCCCGAAGTCGCCGGTCCGGTAGGACAGCATCAACAGGGTGAGGTACAGCAGGTGCGTGGCGAGGGACCCGAGTAGGAGCGGCCAGGCCTCGCGCGGCGGCATCCCGACCACGAACAGCAGCGGCGCGGTTGCGAGCATGCCGCCGAGCCCGATCAACGCGAAGCCGAGCAGTCGGTCCGTGATCGCGTGCGCGATCGCGTTCCACGCTGCGTGGAGCAGCGCCGCGATCAGGACCGCGACAACAATAGGTGTGGTCACTGGATGTCTCGCCTAGGGGAAGAAGTCCCCGCAAGGCTAGGGCATGTTCGGCGGACACACACCCTGCTGCGCGTCGCCCCAGCGGCACTGTCACGGCGTTCTCATCAGTCGACAGCCAACCCCGGTTTCCATGCTCTCCCTCCCCCACGCTCCCGCCTCCCCTGTGCTTCACCGCTCCACGCTGCACCGGGGATGTGCGGCGACGCGTGGGGGCTCAGGTCAGTGGTGGATGGGTGTTGGCCGGGTCGATCTGGTTGTTGCGCAGGTGCTCGTAGACGATCGAGGCGCGTACGTCGGCGACTTCGGGGCGTTCGGTCAGCTTGTCCACGACGAAGGCGTACAGGCTGTTGTTGTCCGGTAGCGCCACGTGGACGAGGAAGTCCTCGTTCCCTGAGGTCACGAAGACCGACAGGGTGTCCGGCAGAGCCCGGACCCAGTCGCGGAAGGCCTCGATGTTGTGACGTGAGGGCTTCACGACACTCACCGTGATGAGCGCCTGCACCGGGCGGCCGATGCGTTCGAGGTCCACGTCCAGCAGTGAGCCGCGAATCACACCCTTTTCTCGCAGTGCGCGGGTCCGGTCCAGCGTTGTCGTAGGCGATGCGCCCACCGCCGCGGCCACATCCCGGTTGGTTTTTCGTGCGTCTGACTGCAGTTCGGCCAGGATCGCCGTATCTAGTTCGTCGAGATCAGCCATGGGCAGAGTTTACCCGTATTTAATACGGGAAGTTGTGTTTGACTCCGGAGCATGATTAACATTTGAGCGAAAAGGTCGTATTTGGCGCGCCAAGAAGAGATCCTTCCTCTGGCAGGCAGTGTCGCCCGCCGGTCGGCTCCGCTCAGGTGCAGCGTCGCACCAAGGCAAAACAAAGGGACGTCCGTCACCATGAGACCTTCCTCTGTAACGGCCGTCACCGACCAACCGTCGGTGCGTCCGGAACTACGGGGCCGCATCCTGGCCCTGGTCGCCATCGTCTGCGCGGCGCTCAACCTGCGTCTCGTCGTCACCTCCCTGTCCCCGCTGCTGACCACGGTGGGAGAGGCGTTCGGGTTCGCCGCCACCGTCGTCGGCGTCTTCGGTACTCTGCCGCTGGTCGCCTTCGCGGTCTTCGGCCTGGTCACCCCCGCGATCATGCGCCGCCTGGGCCCCGAGGCCACGGCGGCCCTCAGCATGTTCCTCACTGCCGTGGGCCAGTTCCTGCGCGCCTTCGCACCGGACACCGGCACCCTGCTGGTGCTCACCGGGGTCGCGCTCACCGGCGCTGCCCTGGGCAACGTCGTGCTGCCGCCGCTCATCAAGCAGTACTTCCCGGACCGGCTCGCCGCGCTCAGTACCGTCCAGATGGTCGCGATCCACGTCGGTGCCCTCTTCCCTCCCCTGGTCGCGGTCCCCCTGGCCGAGGCCGCCGGATGGCGCGTCGCCCTGGGCTCCTGGTTCCTCATCGCGCTGGCCGCGGCCGTGCTGTGGACGGTCCAGTGGCGGAGCCCCGGCGCCCCGAGAGCAGCGCTTCCCAAGGGCGGCGCCGCGCTGGCCCGTCCGATCTGGCGGGTGGGTATGGCCTGGCGAATGGCCCTGCTGTTCGGCATGGTCACCTGGAACGTCTTCACGATGTTCACCTGGCTGCCCGCCCTGCTCAGCGACGCGGGGCACAGCCCCGCCATGGCCGGGAGCATGGTCTCGCTGATGGTCGGCGCCAGCCTGCTGTTCGGCCTGGTCGCGCCCGCGGTCACCCTGCGCGCGGCCAACACCTTCCCGATCGTGGCCCTCGGACTGGTCGGTTACTCGGTCGGGTACCTCGGTGTTGCCGTGGCCCCTCAACTCGCCCCGCTGTGGGTGTTCTTCCTCGGCCTGGGCACCAGTCTGTTCGTGGTCACCATGACCATGATCAACGCCCGGAGCGCCACCCCGCAGGGGGCCGCCGCCCTGTCCGGCTTCGTCCAGGGCGCGGGCAGCGGCATCGCGCTCGGGGGACCGCTTCTGTTCGGCCTCTTCGGCGAACTCACCGGCGGCTGGACCCTGTCCTACGTGGTGGTCGCGGGTGGCTCGCTGCTCGTGGCGTTCGTCGTCGCCTACGTCGAACGCACTCCGTGGACCATCGAAGCCGCGGCGGAGGGCCGGTATCCCGGCCGCCGCGCCGCCGAGCTCCTCCATGACTAGGGCGTGTTCGGCGGGCACGTACCCTGCTGCGTGTCGCCCCAGCGGCACTGTCACTGCGCATCTCTCAGTCGACAGCCGAACCCGGGCGGGCCCCCGCTGTGCGATGCTGCCGAGCTTGCGAGGCAGTGCACAGTAGGGGAACTCCTGCTTCGGCCTTGTGCCAGCACCACTGGATACGCCCGCCCGTCGCCCGCCACCAACCCTCAACGGACGCCTACGGCGCAGCACCCCCGTTCGTCGCCCGCCACCAACCCTCAACGGACGCCTACGGCGC
>NZ_BAAGZJ010000146.1:0-7053 GCF_054778635.1 Nocardiopsis nanhaiensis | reverse complement strand
ACCGGGCTTGGGCGCGGCCGGACGGGGCCCTTCACCGCGGGGCGGCTTCGGACCCGGCTTGGGGCCGGGCTTGGGCGCGGTCTCCTCGGGCTTCTCGAAATGCGGGACCGCGGGCTTGTCCACCTGCGGGGCAGGCTTCTCGGCCGGCTCCTCGGGCTTCTGGTCCTGCGGGGCCGCGGGCTTGGCAGCTGGACCCGGCTTCGGGCCCGGCTTGGGAGCGGGCCCCGGCTTGGGAGCCGCGGGGCGCGCGGAGCTCTCGGCGGCGGGCTTGGCGGGGCCGGGCTTCGGAGCCGAGTCACCCTTCTTGCCGTTGCCGTCGGAACCCTTGTCGTCAAAAGCTTCTTGCAGGCGTCGCACGACGGGGGCCTCTATCGTGGAGGACGCCGAACGAACGAATTCGCCCATCTCGTTGAGCTTGGCCAGCACGGCCTTGCTCTCTACACCGAACTCCTTAGCGAGTTCGTACACCCGGACCTTCGCCACTACTCTCCTTCAGCTTCGGTCCGGGACATGGGCTTGTGCCGGACCGTCGTTAGCTTGAGTTACTCATCGCTGCGTACTCATCAGGCGCTCATCGCAATCTCGACCTGCTTCCTCATCGCTACACAACAATGGGCCAGCTCTGCGTGCCGACACAGCACACCGACCTCGGTCTCTATAACCTCGAGGCCAGCCCAGACATTCCAACCCTATCCGGATCGGCGAAGTGTTCAGTCACGCGGGGCGTCACCGAGTAGGGACGCCACACGTGAGGCGTCCCACCCGGTGGAACCTCCACCGTTCCGGTTCCGAAAGGCACGGGACCACACCCTGCGACGTTCGGCGAGCTCGAGGCATCGCCGGTCGTGGTGCAGGTATGCGCCGCGCCCCGGACGTCGACCCCGGGTGTCGGGCGTGATGACCGTGCCCTCGGCCACCAGCCGCACAAGGTCGGACTGGACTGTCCGCGACCGGCACCCCACGCATGTACGCACGGGACGGTCAGGACCGTCTTCGGCCACCATATCGTGTCGGGACATACCTGCGACCCGATTAACCGGCCGAAGGTGCGTTGCCGCTGCCCGGCTGGACCCCGCCGTAGCCCTCGGCCACGGGCTCGAAGGTCCCCCCGCTGGGCTCATAGCCCTCACCGGCGGCGTCGGCGGGCTCCGCGTCCGAACGGATGTCGATCCGCCAACCGGTCAGGCGCGCGGCGAGCCGGGCGTTCTGCCCTTCCTTACCGATCGCCAGCGACTGCTGGTAGTCGGGCACGACCACGCGGGCCACACGGGCAGCCAGGTCGAGGATCTCCACGGAGCTCACTCGGGCCGGGGACAGGGCGTTGGCGACGAACACCGCGGGGTCCTCGGAGAAGTCGACGATGTCGATCTTCTCTCCGTGGAGTTCGGCCATCACGTTCCGGACACGACTGCCGAGCGGACCGATGCAGGCGCCCTTGGCGTTGACGCCGCCCCGGTTGGAGCGGACCGCCATCTTGGTGCGGTGACCGGCCTCACGGGCGATCGCCGCGATGTCGACGGTGCTGTCGGCGATCTCGGGGACCTCCAGCTCGAAGAGCTTGCGCACCAGGTTGGGGTGGGTGCGCGACAGGGTCACCGAGGGACCGCGGTGGCCCTTGCGGACCTGCACCACGTAGGCCCGCAGGCGCTCGCCGTGGGTGTAGGTCTCCGTGGGGACCTGCTCCTGCGGGGGCAGGATGGCCTCGATCTTGCCGAGGTCGACCAGGACGTTCCGCGGGTCCTTGCCCTGCTGGATGATGCCGGAGACGATGTCGTGCTCGCGGCCAGCGAACTCGCCCAGGGTCAGCTCGTCCTCGGCGTCGCGCAGGCGCTGGAGGATGACCTGCTTGGCCGTGGAGGTCGCGATGCGACCGAAGCCGGTGGGGGTCCCGTCGTACTCACCGACGACCTCACCCTCCTCGCCGGTCTCGGCGACCCAGACGACCACGTGGCCGGAGGAACGGTTCAGCTCCACTCGGGCCTTCTTGTCGGCGCCCTCTTCGCGGTGGTAGGCGATCAGCAGCGCGTCCTCGATGGCCTTGGCCACCAGTTCGACGGCGATGTCCTTCTCGCGCTCCAGGCTGCGCAGGACACTCATGTCAATATCCACGGGGCTCCCCCTCTAGTCCGCCGCGTCGGTGTCGGCGTCGCGGCGGAATTCCACCTGGACCTTGGCCTTGGCGATCTTGTCGTAGGCCAGGGTGCGGGTCCGGCCCTTGACGTCCAGGGTCACGCCCTGGTCGTCGGAGTCGGTGACGCGACCGGTGACATCCCCTCCCTCGACGAGGGAGACCTTCACCAGTCGACCGCGGGAGCGCCGCCAGTGGCGCGGCAGCGTCAGTGGACGGTCCACCCCGGGTGAGGTGACCTCCAGGACGTAGGGCAGTTCACCCATCACGTCGGAGGCGTCCAAGCTGTCGTTGACGGCCTGGCTGACCTCGCCGACCGTGTCCAGGTCGACCCCGTTGTCGGAGTCGACCACCACGCGCAGGACCCGGCGCTTGCCCGCCGGTGTCAGCTCGACGGTCTCCAGGTCCAGTCCGGCTTCGGCCAGTACCGGCTCCAGCAGCTCGACGATGCGCTCATCGCGCGCGTGCGCTCCCATGCGTCCTTGCCCCTCAAACGGCGAAATTCCGCCCGCTCGGCCGTCGGCCGTTGAACGGGGCGGTCCAGCTCTGTACGTAGTCTGCATTCGGTCCGCGCCCCACGAGGGACACGTGAGTGCCGCGCGTCGCGTGCGACGGCGGCTGTGGATGCAAGGGTATCCACACCTGGGGCGGCCCCAGGTCGGTAAGTGCGGACAGGGCGCGTCGCGGCCTCCGGGCCCGGTGGCCGGAAGGCCTGGCTCGTACGGGGTGTCGGGACGGACCGCGCCCGTCCCCGCCCGTGGAAAGATGGGGCTGGCCGCCGCTGACAGCGGGAGCCGTGGAGACCGCGCCGAGTCGCGGGGCAGGGAGGAGACCGCGTGGGCCTGTGGAACGTCAACCGCCGCACAGTGCTGGGTGCCACGGCCGTGGGCGTCGCGGCGGCCGGGACCGCGGGTCTGAGCGGTTGCGGAACGGCCGACTGGTATCCCTCCGACGAGACCCCGGACGTGTACGTCCTGCGCTCTCTGATCAGCGACAAGGAGCGGATGGTCGTGCGCTACGAGACGGCACTGGAGAACGGCACGGGCCCCTCGGAGCTCCTGGAGCAGCTGCTGGAGCACCACCTCACCCACCTGGACTCCCTCGTCGACGTCCTACCGGAGGACTTCGCCCAGCACGAGGACGAGCCCGGCGGAGAGACCGGGCCCGACGGGGCGGAGGACGGCCGGGAGTCCCCGGCCGAGGACCCAGCGCTGGACGCGGTGCTCGACGTGTCGGGGCTGCGCGTCCTGGCGGCCGCGGCGACCAGCGCACGCCTCGACCAGGCGGCGGCGGTCACCGACCCCGCCCTGGCCCAGCTCATCAGTGGGATCGGCGCGTGCGAGGCCGGGCACGCCCACCTGCTCGCGCGGGCCTGAGCGCGCCCGCCGCCCAGCTCCCGAAACACAGCTCCCGAAACACAGCTTCCGCACCCCGGCCGAAGCCCCGCGAGGAAGGCACACACGTTGAGCGACAGCGCTACGCCCTTGGAGACCGCCGCCGAGAGTCCGGCCACGGAGGAGGACGGCGACCCCACCGCTGCGGCGCTGGCGGAGGCCCTGAGCGCTGAACACGCGGCCGTGTACGGGTTCGAGTTCATCGGCGGGGCGGCCGAGGACGAGGACCGCCGCGATCGGGCATCGGAGGCCGCCTACCAGCACAAGGCACTGCGCGACGCCCTGCACGAGGCCGCGGTGGAGCGGGACGTCGACCCCCCGCCCGCGTTGTCGTCCTATCCGCTGCCCGAAGGGCGCAGCGGCGAGGACATGGACTCCTTCGCCGCGGACCTGGAGACGACCTCGGTGGACGCCTACCTGTGGTTGAGCGCCTCCGCCGACACGGATCTGCGGACCACCGCGGCGCGCAGCCTCCAAGAGGCGACGGTCCGGTCCCTGGAGTGGGGCGCCGAGCTCGACCCCCTCCCCGGTTTCGGGGAGAGCTGACGACGGGGGCGACAGCCCGGTGTCCGGGCCGCCGCCCCCGTCGTGCGGGTGCTGCCTGCGGTGCCTACTCGGCGCAGGCGGCGACGGTGCGCTCGACGATCTCCTCGACCGGGAGGTCGTCGCGCTCGCCGCTACGGCGGTCGCGGAGCTCCACGACGCCGTCCTTGAGGCCGCGGCCGACGATAACCACCGTGGGGATGCCCAGCAGCTCGGCGTCGTTGAACTTCACGCCGGGGGCCGCCTTGCGGTCGTCGACCAGCACGCGCAGGCCCCGGGCCTCCAGCTCGCGGCCGATCCGCAGGGCCTCCTCGACCTCGCCGCCCTTGCCGGTACCGACCACGTGCACGTCCGCGGGGGCGATCTCGCGCGGCCAGACGATGCCCTTGTCGTCGTGCGACTGCTCGACGACGGACGCCACGACGCGGGAGACACCGATGCCGTAGGAGCCCATGGTGACGCGCTTGGGCTTGCCGTCCTGGCCGAGGGCGTCCAGCTTGAACGCGTCCGTGTACTTGCGGCCGAGCTGGAAGATGTGCCCGATCTCGATGCCCCGCGCGGTGTACAGCGTGCCCTTGCCGTCGGGCGACGCGTCGCCGTCGCGCACCTCCGCGACGTCGATGGTGCCGTCCGGGGTGAAGTCGCGCCCGGCCACCAGGTCGACGACGTGGTGGTCGGTCTTGTCCGCACCGGTCACCCAGGAGGTGCCGGTGACCACGCGCGGGTCGACCAGGAAGCGGACCTTGTTGTCGATCAGCGCCTTCGGGCCGATGTAGCCCTTGGTGAGGAAGGGGTTGGCGGCGAAGTCCGCCTCCTCCAGGATCGAGACCTCAGCGGGCTCCAGCGCGGCCTCGAGGCGCTTGAGGTCGACCTCGCGGTCGCCGGGGACCCCGATGGCGAGGAGGTCCCACTCCTCGCTTCCGGGGGTGCGGGTCTTGACCAGGACGTTCTTGAGGGTGTCGCCTTCGGAGAAGTCGCGGCCCATCCCGGCGTTGTTCAAGAAGTCGACCAAGGTCTGGATGGTGGCGGTGTCCGGGGTGTGGTGGACCCGGGCCTCGGGCAGCCCTTCAACCGGCAGCTCAGCGGGTGCCGGGGTCCGGACGGCCTCGACGTTGGCGGCGTAGCCGGACTCCGTGCTGCGCACGAAGGTGTCCTCACCGGTGGGTGCGACGGCCAGGAACTCCTCGGAGGCCGAGCCGCCCATGGCGCCGGAGGTCGCGGAGACGATGACGTACTCCAGGCCGAGCCGCTCGAAGATCCGGATGTAGGCGGCCCGGTGCTTGTCGTAGGAGGCCTGCAGGCCCTCGTCGTCGACGTCGAAGGAGTAGGAGTCCTTCATGTGGAACTCGCGGCCGCGCAGTACACCGGCGCGGGGCCGCGCCTCGTCGCGGAACTTCTCCTGGATCTGGTAGAGCACGACCGGGAAGTCCTTGTAGGACGAGTACTCGCCCTTGACCAGGACGGTGAAGAGCTCCTCGTGGGTGGGGCCGAGCATGTAGTCGGCACCCTTGCGGTCCTGGAGCCGGAACACGTTGTCGCCGTACTCCTCCCAGCGGCCGGACGCCTCGTAGTACTCCTTGGGGAGCAGTGCGGGCAGGAGGACCTCCTGGCCGCCCATGGCGTCCATCTCCTCGCGGACCACGCGCGACACGTTCTCCAGGACCCGCTTGCCCAGGGGCAGCCAGGAGTAGACACCGGGGGCGGCGCGGCGGACGTAACCGGCCCGGACGAGCAGCCGGTGGCTCGGCACCTCGGCGTCCGCCGGGTCCTCACGCAGGGTGCGCAGGAACAGGGTCGACATCCGCAGTAGCACGGCCACTCCTCGGTGATCGCGCCCGGAGGGCGCGGTTGGAAACCATTGGGGAAACCCAGGCTAGCGGTCCCGGCAGGGGTTTCGCGCGTCCGTTTCAGCCAGGGCCGCGGGACGCCTAACGTAGTAGGGATTTCGAGGAGTGAGGCGGGGACATGGGCAGACGTGTGCGTGACAGGGTCGAAGCCGAGGACGAGGTCTCGGCGGTGCCCGGGGTGGACCTCCTCGCCGACGCGGACCGCCCCAACTCGTGGTTCCTCCTGGTGGAGGGCACCCCGCAATCGCACGTGGACCTGTCCGACCCCGCTTACCTGGACTTCTCGTACGTGCGCCGGATCGCGCACGCCGCCGACCTGGTCGCCCCCGAGGGCGAGCCGATCGAGGCGATGCACCTGGGCGCCGGGGCTCTGACGGTGGCGCGCTACGTGGCGCACAGCCGCCCGAAGTCACGGCAGCGGGCGGTGGACGTGGACGCGGCTCTCGTGGAGACGGTACGGCGGCGCCTCCCTTGGGACCGCAAGGCGCAGCTGCGCGTGGGCATCGGCGACGCCCGGGACTGGATCGCCGCCCGGCACGACTCGAGCGCCGACCTGATCGTGTCCGACGTGTTCGCCGGGGCCCGGACCCCGGCCCGGCTGACCTCGGTGGAGTTCTACGCCGAAACCGCCCGGGTCGTGCGGCCCGGCGGGTTCCTGGTGGTCAACATCGGTGACGGCTACGCCCTGAAGCACACCCGGGCCCAGGTCGCCACGGTCGCTTCGGTGTTCCCGCACGTGGTGATGACCGCGGAACCCGGCGTCCTGCGCGGCCGCCGCTTCGGCAACCTCGTCCTGGTGGCGGGCCACTGGGCGCTGCCGACGGACGAGCTGGGGAGGCTGGCCCACCGCGACCCGGAGATGGCCCGGATGGTGGAGGGCGAGGACCTGGACCGGTTCGTCTCCGGGAGGGCGCCGGTCCGCGACGCCGACGCGGTGGACTCCCCCGCTCCCCCGACCGACATCTTCTAAGAGCCTGCTGGCAAAGGGTGCTGGGCTCCCCTGGCCAGCCGACTCCTAGCTTGGCGTTTAACCTCGAGCCCGTGACCGGATACCGTCCTGGTCACGGGCTTCATCGTTTCCCGGACAGCACAACGGCCTTCGCGTGATCATGTGCTTCAACCACGAACACACGTGAACACA
>NZ_BAAGZJ010000145.1:0-7066 GCF_054778635.1 Nocardiopsis nanhaiensis | reverse complement strand
GGGGCACCATGATGTTGATCATCGCCACCGCAGCACGCTTGCGACCCGTGCGCCCCTTCCCCTGGCCGTCCCCGCCCCGGGCACCGTCGGCACCCTCAGCGCTCTCACCGTCCCCGGTGGGGTGGGATGCGGACCGGACCAGGTTCATGAACGCGTCATACATCCGCTCGGAGGCCGACACGTGCAGCCTCTCGGGGTCATACTCCGACTCGTGGGCCTTGAGCACGCACTGGAGCTCCTCGGCGTGCTCACCCGGACCCCAGGCCTCGAACATGAACGTGGCATCGAAGGTGCGCACCAAACGCGCACCACGGGCGTCGAAGGCGGCCTGGTACTGCTCCTCCACCACCGCCGGGTTGTACTGGGCCAGCAGCTCCCTACCCAGCCGGTGAATGTCGGAGGTCGACATCGACGGCTCCCTAGCCTTGGAAGCCAAAATCCCGGCCTCCACCATCCGCCGGAAGAGGCCAGCATCCGGGTAGCGGCCAGTGTTGCGCGCCCCCACCGCCTTATCAGCGGCCTTGCACACCGCGACGGCTTCGCCGATGGACAGCAACCCGGAGTCCAGGCCCTGGCGGGTGGCGGGAAGCTCCTGGGCGAACAACCGGCGGGCCAGCTCGGCGCGCCCGTTGGCCTCAACGGGGGCCATCCCCACCGAGTAGATCAGCCAGTTCTGCACCGACCTCTGCCCACCCGCCTCCAACAACGTCCCGGCCGCCTCCAGCTGCGCCAACCGCAGCAGCATCGAAAGCTGGGCCTGCTCCATGTCCTCGAACACCTGAGAAATCACATCCAGGACCTGGCCAGCTGCTCCGGTCGGGGGCACCTCCGCCATCTCCGAGGTGATCTTTCCCCGGGCAGCACCCATGGCGGACACGGCGGGGGTGTTTCCCGCCGCATTCCCGCACTGCCCGAAAGAAGAAGTCATACCAATAAGGATATCAAGAAAGACCCAGAAAGGACCTATCCCGGAGGTGATAACACCCTTACCCGACCACCCCGACCCGCCTTTCCGCCCCCCGAAGAAATAATCCCAGGAAAAGGGACGCGGCCACCCCTGTTCGCATTATTGAGCAAAGCGGACATATGCACACCCGAATGGGAATGATCTTGCTACCAGTAACAATCTCGGCGCCGAAACTGCTACTGGTAGCAAGATCATCGGGAAAAGGCCCGTCGGGAGGGGTTCGCCGCGCACAGTGACCGGCCGCGACACCCGCAACCGGTGGGCTCCGGCGCAGTGGCCCGCCCGGCCGTAGGCCGTGCTGTTCGGGGTTCGCTGCCCACAGTGACCGGCCGCGACACCCGACCCGTCGACGCTCCGGCGGCGTGGTAGGCATCGGCCGCCAGGCCGACAGAATCCGTTTTTCGGGCGGAGCCCGAATTCGACACGGACCTCGACCACGCGTCCCCCTTTCCCGATAGCCGCCAACCCGCCGTCGTAGCGGAGCGGGTCAAGGTGGAGCGCCGTTGACGCGCGAAGCCTCGATGGCGACGACCTTGAGGCGCGTAGCGGAGACGGCCACAATCGGGCGGCGGGAAAGGGGAAATGCCCGCACCCGACCTCCCTGGAAGGACCGGGGCGGCTGGCGGTCTCCAATTCGTATCCTGTTCGTCCAACACCCTCCTCCCGGTGTATCCAGGCACAGATGCCAGCACCCTTCTCTAGGTGCGGGTGTGGATCAGGTGGCGCGACAGCACCTGGCCCGCAGGGTTCAGGGTTCAGGGCGCTAGGGCGCCTTGTCCGCTCGGCCTGTCCGCTCGGCCTCTCGGCCTGACCGCTCGACTTGTCCGCTCGGCCTGCTCGCTCGGGCTCAGGGCAGGTCCGCGCGATCAAGCACCCTTCGGCAGTGGGCCTTCAGGGAAACTTTGATCGATTGACCCCTTGACGTTCGGCTTGTTAACGCTAACAATGTTGGCCACGTCACATGAACGTCATATTTCCCGGAGGTTTCCTTGCCCGTGAACGGTGGTCGCAGCCCGGTGATGGCGGATGTCGCCCGGGTCGCGGGTGTCTCGCACCAGACCGTGTCGCGGGTGCTCAACGGCCACCCCAACGTGCGGTCGGAGACTGTGACCCGGGTCCGCCAAGCCATCGACGAGCTCGGGTATCACCGCAACTCGACGGCACGGGCCCTGGTCACGCGCAGGACCAACGTGCTGGGCGTGATCGCCTTCGACACCACGCTGTTCGGGCCCGCCCAGACCCTGGCGGGTATCGAGCGGGCCGCGCGCGAAGCCGGGTACTTCCTCAGCATCGTGACCCTCGACGACGTCAGCTCGGCCGGGGTCTCCGAGGCCGCCGACTACCTGATCCAACAGTCGGTCGAGGGCTGCATCGCCATCGCACCCCAGCGCGCCCTCGTCCAGGCGCTGGCTGAATTGCCCGGTCCGAAGCCCCTCGTCGCTGTCGAGGGCGGTGAGGGCTCGGGGCTGCCGGTGGTCTGTGTTGACCAGCACCAGGGCGTGAGTGAGGTGATCGACCACCTCCTGGGGCTCGGGCACCGCACCGTCCACCACGTCGCAGGCAAGTCCGACTGGCTGGAGGCCGAAGCCCGGATGGCCGGATGGCGTTCAGCGCTGGCCTCGGCAGGCGCCAGGGCACCGGAGCCGCTCCACGGTGACTGGAGTCCGCGGTCCGGCTACGAGCAGGGGCGCCGCCTGGTCGAGCGCCGGGCGTCGGGCGAGGAGGTCACCGCGGTCTTCGTCGCCAACGACCAGATGGCCATAGGCGTCATGCGAGCCCTGTCCGAAGCCGGGCTGGACGTTCCGGGCGATGTCAGCGTCGCGGGGTTCGACGCCATTCCCGAGTCGGAGTTCCTCGCACCACCTCTCACCACCGTTCGGCAGGACTTCGCCCAGGTGGGCAAGGTCAGCCTGGGCGTCCTGCTCGACGAGATGCGTCCCGCGGGCGACGACCCGCCCGCGGCCGAAGCTCCCGTGCCCGTGCAAGTGGTCCCTACTGAGCTGTGTGTCCGGCTGAGCAGCGGACCCGTTCCCGGCTGACCTGCCGACACCCGTACCCCCACTTTCCGTCACCCTCTTCACCCCAACCCTCTCCAACCTCCCTACCCCCGTCCGACAGCAGAGGAGACGTTCTCGATGGCCGCTAATGTGAGCGCTAACATCAAGGTGGACAACGAGCCGGTCGTGGTCGGGGTGGACTTCGGGACCCTCTCCGGCCGGGCCGTCGTCGTCCGGGTCGACGACGGCACCGAGCTCGGCACCGCGGTACACGCCTACCAGCACGGGGTCATCGCCGAACACCTGCCCGGATCAACCGCACCCCTGCCACCGGAAACAGCCCTCCAAGCACCCGAGGACTACCGGGAGGTCCTGCGCACCGCCGTCCCGGCCGCCCTGCGCGACGCCGGGGTCGCACCGGAACGGGTCATCGGGATCGGTACCGACTTCACAGCCTGCACCGTTCTGCCCGTCCTCGCCGACGGCACGCCCCTGTGCGAGCTCCCAGAACTGACCGGCCGCCAGCACGCCTGGCCCAAACTCTGGCGCCACCACGCCGCCCAGCCCGAGGCCGACGACATCAACGCCCTGGCCGCCGAACGCGCGGAACCCTGGCTGTCCCGGTACGGCGGCCGCATCTCCTCCGAATGGCAGTTCGCCAAGGCCCTCCAGGTCCTGCGGGAGGACCCCGAGGTCTACGAGCGCACCGAACGCTGGATCGAGGCGGCCGACTGGATCGTCTGGCAACTGTGCGGGCGGGAGACCCGCAACGTCTGCACCGCCGGCTACAAGGGCATCCACCAGGACGGCGAGTGGCCCTCCGAGGGCTTCCTCCGGGCCCTCGACGAACGCTTCGCGGGCTTCGTCCGCGACAAGCTCGCCCACCCCCTGTCCCAACTCGGCGAACGCGCGGGCGGACTCACCGCCGAAGCGGCCGCGTGGACAGGCATCCCCGAGGGCGTGCCCGTCGCGATCGGCAACGTGGACGCCCACGTCACCGCCGCCACCGCCCAGACCACCGGGACCGGCCAGATGCTCGCCATCATGGGCACCAGCACCTGCCACGTCATGAACTCCGAAGCCCTGGCCGACGTGCCCGGGATGTGCGGGCTGGCGCGCGACGGGATCGTCCCCGGCATGTGGGGCTACGAGGCCGGCCAGAGCGGGGTCGGCGACATCTTCGCCTGGCTCACCGACTCCTACGTGCCCCCCGCCTACCACGAGAGGGCCGCCGAACGCGGCCTCTCCGTCCACGACCTCCTCGCCGAAATGGCCGCCGACGCCCCGGTCGGGGCGCACGGTCTCGTCGCCCTGGACTGGCACAGCGGCAACCGCTCGGTCCTGGTCGACCACGACCTGTCCGGGGTGGTCGTCGGACTCACCCTCGCCACCCGCCCCGAAGAGGTCTACCGGGCCCTGGTCGAGGCCACCGCCTTCGGCGCCCGCACCATCGTCGAGGCCTTCGAGAAAGCGGGAGTACCCGTCGACACGTTCACCGTCGCGGGCGGGATGGTGCGCTATCCCTACGTCCTGCGGGTCTACGCCGACGTCCTCAACCGGCCGCTGCGCCTGGTCGTCTCCGAACAGGCCTGCGCCGTGGGCGCGGCCATCCACGCCGCCGTCGCCGCCCGCGCCCACCCCGACATCCACGCGGCCTCCGCCGCGATGGGCGGGGTGCGCGAGCACACCGTGGACCCCGACCCGGTGCGCGCGGAGGCCTATGACGACCTGTTCGACCTCTACACCGAACTGCACGACCACTTCGGGCGAGGCGGCAGCCGCAGCCTGCACCGGCTGCGGGAACTGCGCAACGCCGCCCTGAACAGCGACACCTCCCAGAACAGCCAAGACGGCACGAACGACACGACCGAGGAGGACCCGCGGTGACCGCGCCCACCCACGTACCGGACACGTACCGGGAGGCCGTCGAACGCCTCCGGCACGAGCTGTGCGCACTGCACGCCGAACTGCCCCGCGCCAACCTGGTGGCCTGGACCAGCGGAAACCTCTCCGCCCGAGTCCCCGGCGCCGACCTCATGGTGATCAAGCCCAGCGGCGTCGCCTACGACGACCTGACCCCAGACTCCATGGTCGTGTGCGACCTGTACGGCGAGCGGATCGAGGGCGCGCACCTGCCCTCCAGCGACACCGACGCCCACGCGCACGTGTACCGCGACCGCCCCGACGTCGGCGGGGTCGCGCACACGCACAGCCCCTACGCCACCGCCTGGGCGGCCCGCGGCGAACCAGTCCCGTGCGCGATCACCGCCATGGCCGACGAGTTCGGCGGCGACATCCCGGTGGGCCCCTTCGCGCTCATCGGCGACGACGCCATCGGCCGGGGGATCGTCGCCACCCTCGAAGGACACCGCTCACCAGCCGTGCTCATGAGCGGCCACGGGGTCTTCACCATCGGAACCACCGCCAAAGCCGCCCTCAAGGCCGCCGTCATGTGCGAGGACGTTGCCCGCACCGTGCACCTGGCCCGCCAGGGCGGACCCGTCGAACGCCTCCCGCAGGAACACGTCGACGCGCTCTACCACCGCTACCAGAACGCCTACGGGCAGAAGTAAGGAGCCACAGCGTGCCCGCAACCCCTCGAATCGGCCTCCTGGGCATCATGCAGCCGCTCTACGACGACATGATCCCCGGAATCACCGAGCACCAGGCCGCCTACGCCGCGCGGGTGGCCGAGGCGCTCTCGGAGACCGCTGAGTGGACGGTCGCCCCGCCGGTCCGGGGCCGAGCCGACGCCGAACGCGCCATGCGCGACTTCGAGGACGCCGACCTCGACGGAGTCCTCGTGGTCATGCTCACCTACGGTCCCTCGCTGCGGATCACCCGGGCGCTGGGCGGTGCCCGCCTGCCGGTCGCGCTGGCCAACATCCAGCCCGACCCGGCCGTCACCCCCGCCTGGGACATGGCGGACATGACCTACAACCAGGGCATCCACGGAGCCCAGGACACCGCCAACGCCTTGGTCCGGTCCGGGGTGCCCTTCGAGGTGATCACCGCCGAGTGGCAGAGCCCCGAGTTCACTGAGCGCGTGGGCCTGTGGGCGCGCGCGGCCCGTGCCGTCACCGCCTGGCGGCGGCTGCGGGTGGGCGTCTTCGGCTACCCGATGAACGGCATGGGCGACGCCCGGGTGGACGAGAGCGCGCTGCTGCGCAAGCTCGGCCCCGAGGTGGAGGTCATCGCCCCGGGCGCCCTGCACCGCACCATGGCCGAGCTGCCGGGGGAGGCGGTCGCCGATCTCCTGGCCTGGGAGGACGAGACCTTCAAGGTCGACGAGCACCTCACCGGCGCCGAACGCGAGGACCACGCCCGGATGCAGCTGGGCATCGAGAAGCTGCTCGTCGCCCACGGCTGCGACGCGTACTCCACCCACTTCGACGCCATCGGCGAGGACGGCCGCTTCGCCCGCCTCCCCATGGCCGCGGCCTCCAACCTCATGGCCCAGGGCTACGGGTTCGCGGGCGAGGGCGACGTGCTGGCCGCCGCGATGGTCCACGCCGGGCACCAGCTCGCCGGGGACGGCCACTTCACCGAGATGTACGCCATGGACTTCCCCACCGACTCGATCCTGATGAGCCACATGGGTGAGGGCAACTGGAAGGTCGCCCGCGAGGACGAACCCGTGCGCATGGTCAAGCGGCCCCTGGGCATCGGGGGGCTCGACGACCCGCCCACCATCGTCTTCCGGTACCGCACCGGCCCGGCCACCCTGGCCTCCCTCGTCTCCCTGGGAGGTGAGCGGTTCTGCCTGGTCGTGGCCGAGGGCGAGGTCATCGACGCCCCCGAACTACCGGACCTGGACATGCCCTACGGCCAGTTCCGCCCGGAGACCGGCGTACGTGCCTGCATGGACGCCTGGCTGCGTGCGGGCGGCACCCACCACATGGTCATGAACACGGGCCGACGGGCCCAGGACTGGCGGGTCTTCTGCGACCTCGCCGGGATCGAGTACGTCCGGGTCTAGTGCAGCGATTCATAAGTCCTTCGGGGAGTGCTGACTACTGTCAGTGCTCCCCGAGATCGGCGAGGTGGACACCACACGCGCAGTCCAGAGCCTCGTTCGGGGTCCCGGTCCACTGCCCGCTCG
>NZ_BAAGZJ010000144.1:0-7622 GCF_054778635.1 Nocardiopsis nanhaiensis | reverse complement strand
CGCCGAAGAAGCGGGTCCAGGGCGCGGCCGGGGCCCCGGGCGGGCCCAGCCGCCGGTCCGCCTCGCCGATCCGGCCGCCGAGCCGGGCACCGTCGGCGGCGAGGGACGTGATCATGCCCGCGTACTGGGGGAAGCCGAACGTGAACGCGTCTTCGGGCACCAGGCCGGACACCGCGCCGGCCAGGTCCCAGTCGATGGTCTCCTGGGCGGGCAGCGGCAGTGCCGCGGAGCGGACACGGGCGGTGCGGTCGGCCATCCCCGCCACCTTGAGCTGCAGTTCGACGGCCCACAGCACCGCCCACACCACGCCGTCGGCGACGGGGCCGGTGAGTCCGGGCAGCAGGCCGGGCAGGACCCCGCGGACGGCCGCCGTGCGGGCCCGGTCCACCTGCTCGGCGACCTCGGGCAGGGCCACGTCCGGGGCGGGGTCCTCGGGAAGGGGCGCCGAGAGCGCGGCCTCGATGAGCTGGCGTGCGGTGCCGGTGTCCAGTTTCCGGAGCGCACGGCTGGCCTCCGGGTCGCGCGGGGAGAGGAAGTGCCAGTAGGCGGGCGGCGGTACGAGGGGCCGCCGTCCCACGAGGTCGAGGTTCTTCAGCCCGCCCTTCGGGTAGGCCCAGGTCTCCCAGAGCAGGGTGTCGTCGGCGGTGTCACGGGCCTGGAGCACGGTGTGCCCCGCCTGCCAGCGGTAGGCGAGCAGTCCCTCGGAGGGGTTGTCGGGCATGCGCAGGACACCCCAGTACTTCAGGTCCCGGTGCTTGGGGATCGGGGCTCGGCGGCCGTCGGTTCCCTCCAGGGCCCGCTCGGCGTTGAGGTCGCCCTCTGCCCCGGGGCCGAGCCACACGACGCGGGCGCCCGTGAGCCCGTCCGTGGCGCCCAGCGGCGAGTCCGGCACCCCTTCGGGGAGGCGGGCCAGGTGCAGGCGGGTGTCCAGCATGTCCACGTAGTCCAGGCGCGGGTCGGGGGTGAGGAACCCGGGGTTGGAGCGTGCGAGCGCGGTGCCGGTGGCCGGGTCCAGTTCCATGGCACCGTGCGCCCATTCGGCCCCGTCGGCCCACACCCGGGTGCCGTCGGTTGCGTGGTCGCTCCCGTAGGTGATTCCGGTCCGGTCCCCGGGGCGCAGGATGCCCCCGCTGTTGTAGCGGCCCCCGTCCGGGGCCTCAAGGACCAGCCCGAGGTCGTACCGGTGTGCCGTGCCCGTATGGAAGAGGCCGACGTCGCTGTCGGTCTTGAACGTGTCGTCGGGGGCCGAACACCAGAACGCCCGCGGCTGTCGCCAATCCCAGGGCTCCCACTCGTCGGCGGGGTGCCAGGTGACGAGGAAGTCGCCGCCCACGTGGTGCACGGCGTGGGCCGCTGCCTCCTCCGGCAGGGAGTACTCGCAGGAGCCGCGCCGCCCCCGGTGGTCCACGGCGACCGCGGCGTCGCGGCCGTAGACCGTGAGGACCGGCCAGGTGGAGGTCATACCGAGGATGCCGCCCGGGCGGGCCCCGATCTCCTCGACGGCTTCCTCGAAGGCGGGCCATGTGTACTCGGCGGGGACGCCGAAGCGCAGGGTGCGGGCCAGCGGCTCGGCCATGCGGGTCTCGGACAGGGACTCGTGGAGCCCGTCCATGCCGCCCATCTCGAGGTGGGTGAGTTGCAGGTCGAGCCTGGCCAGCTCGAGTTCGGTCTCGCCCAGCGGCGTGCCCCGCAGCCGCTCGATCCGCCGCTCGACCGCCTGGACGGCGTCGGGCAGGGGCGAGTGCCGGGATATCCGGACCCGGCGGACCTCCGTCCGGATCCGCCGCGCCTTCTCCTCGGGGGCCTCCACCGGGATGCGGTGGTCGTCGCAGGCGATCAGCAGCCGACCGTTCACCGGGTTGTGCATGTACCTGTTCTGGAACAGGCGGACGGGGGCGCCTTCCTCGCGCAGTCTCGGGACCAGGCGCGGGAACAGGGTGAACAGCTCCTCGGGGAGGGCCTGGACCCCCACCGCGCCGCGCGTCCAATAGGAGCTGTACATGTGGTGGAACTCGGAGACCCAGGCGGCGTAGCCGCCTTCGGGGACGATCCCGCCGTCGGCCATGGCGTCGGCGATGCCGGTACTCTCCAGCAGGCGCAGCCAGGCCGCGCCGTCGGTGACTGCGGTGGGGAAGAGAACGGCCATCCCCGCCCGGTGCTCCGGTGCGGGCCCGGCCTTGGCGAAGACCGCCTCCGCCTGTTTCAGCAGCCCGTCCGGGACGGGGTTGCCCCGTGCGGCGGCAAGGTAGCGGCCGAGGACGCGGGAGACCTCCTCCCCGACCGCCTCCTTGCCCAGGCCCAGGGTCTTCACCGAGGCACGGATCTGGGCGGTCAGGTTGGCCGGCGGGGCCACACCCACCGAAGCCCGCTGTTGGGGGGCTCTGATCTTGGCCGTGGCCACCGCGCCGCCTGCGGCCCAGGCGTCCAGGAAGCGGACGAACTCCCGGTGCGCTTCCTCGGCGGTGTGGAGTTCGGCCAGGCGCTGCCGGTGGGCGCGGACCTCCGCGGCGGGCAGTACACCGTGGCGGGCGAGAAGGAGGGCGTTCTCCACCGTGTGGTGTGGATCTCGCGCGAGCCCGCCCTCCGACTCCAGCTCGCGCGCCTCCAGGTAGGCGGCGGCCGCTTCTTTGCCGTCGGAGCCGAGCAGCCGGTGCGCGACGGTGTCGTGGATCCAGGGCTGGTGCGCGGCGGGCAGGCCGACCCGCTTGCGGGCGCCCGTCATGGCGGCCGCGACGTACTCGGCCTTCAGGGGTAGCTGACTCGTGCGCTCGTCGAGCTGCTGGAGCAGGTCGAGGGCCTGGGGCTCGCATTCGGGTGCGTTGGCCCGGACCCAGTCCAGGTACAGGGTGGACGCGGCGGGGTCAGTGGGGAGGGGCAACTGCATACGCAGAAGTCTGCCAGCGCCCACCGACAGTCAAAGCAACGGATAGGGCGACGGTTCGCACCGTGGACCCGTTGAAGTGCCGGCCGTAGGCCGTTTGGCAGCATGGCCGCATGGTGAGCACTACCGATGCGGCTACGGCCCAGGCATGGCAGGCGGTCGGCGGGTCCGCGGACCTGACCGCGAAGGTCTCCTACCGGGGCGCCGGGGAAGTGCTTCCCTCAGCGCTGCCGACGCGGGAGCTGGCCCGGGCCACGGTCGGGGCGTGCTCCCTGGCTGCGGCCGAGCTGCTGGCCGTACGGGCTGGTGGACCGGTGCCTGAGGTACGCGTCGACGAGGGCGCCGTGGCCACCGCGTTCATCAGTGAACGGCACCTGCTGGTGGACGGTCGCGAACCCACGCCCTTCGCGCCCCTGTCGGGGTTCTGGAAGGCCTCCGACGGGTGGGTGCGCACCCACGCCAACTATCCGCACCACAGGGCCCGGCTGCTGGCCGCGCTGGGGCTGGGCGACCGCACGGGCCCGGACCGGCTCGCCGAGGTGCTGGCCGCGCTCCCCGCACGGGAGGTCCAGGAGAAGGTCTACGCCGCCGCCGGTCTGGCGGTGGCCGTGGCCCCTGAACCCGGTAGCAGTCCCGGACCCGGGTCGGGCGCGGACTCCGTCACGGCGGGACTCCCGCTGGCCGAGTCCGAGGCGTCCGGCGCGAACGGGGGCCGCCGCCTGCCTCCGGCCTCCCTACCCGCCGCCGGGGTACGGGTCCTGGACCTGACCAGGGTCATCGCCGGGCCGGTCGCCACCCGGACGCTCGCGTTCCTGGGCGCGGACGTGCTGCGCGTGGACTCGCCCGGCCTCCCGGAGGACCTGGACAGCCACACCGACACCGGGCTGGGCAAGCGCTCCGCCCTCGTGGACCTGGATTCGGCGGAGGGGCGGAGCACTTTCGAGGCGCTGCTCGACTCCGCCGACGCGGTGGTGACCGGCTACCGGCCCGGTGCCCTCGACCGCCGCGGGCTCGCAGCGGAGGAACTGGTCGCCCGCCGTCCCGGACTGGTCGTCGCCCAGCTGTGCGCATGGGGGTGGTCGGGGCCCTGGGTGGGGCGGCGGGGGTTCGACAGCCTCGTACAGGCGGCGAGCGGGATCGCGTCGATCGAGGCCGGGGCGGACGGACGTCCCGGCGCCCTCCCCGCGCAGGCACTGGACCACGGGACCGGCTACCTGCTGGCCGCGGGGGTCCTGCGGGCGCTCACCGAGCGCCAGGACGACGGCCGCGGCCGTATCCTGCGCTTCTCGCTGGCCGGCACCGCCGACTGGCTGCTGCACGGCATCACCCCGCAGCCGGCGGGGGAGGGCGCGTACGAAGCCGCTGCCTGGCTGACCGAGACCCCGTCCCCCTACGGGCGCCTGCGCCACGCGGTCTCGCCGGTCCGCTACGAGGGGGCTCCGGAGGGATGGGCCGCTCCCACCACCCGCTGGGGGTCCGACCCCGCCGCCTGGGCGTGACCGCGCCGGTGCGTCCGGCCTGGAGTCAGTTTCGGTGTCAGAGGCTTGGGACCGTGTACTCCTCTTCGGCGGCCAGGTCCTCGTCCAGCAGTACGAACTCCTCCGGTCCTTGCTCGTCGAGCCCGTAGAAGGAGGCGAGGACGCCGTCGCCGCCGGGGGCAATACTGACGGAGTGGTACTCCTGGCCGGGGTCTCCTTCGGCCAAGGCCTCTCCTTCGCGGTCCCAGACCTTGAGGAAACCCCGGTTGCGGTCGTTGTTGCGACCAGCGGCGGCGATCATGTCCCCGTCCGTGGTCAAGGAGACCGCCTGAACCCGCACGTTCTCCCTGACGTCCTCGGGGGCCAGCGGCAACTCCTCCGGGTCCCCGTCGGAACGGATGTCCCACAGCTGCAGGGAATCGGACGTGTTGGTGACCACGACATCACCGGCGATCGCGGGGGGACTGTAGAGTTCCCCCTCCCACTGCCGCAGCTCTGGGTAGGCGGGGTGCGCCTCTCCGGTGGCCGCATCCCACACCGCGATTCCCGTGTCCAGGGCGGCGACCAGCAGCTCTCCGTCCGCGGAAGTGCCCACGCCGTTGATGCTTCCCTGCACGGCACGGTCGCTCAGACTTCCGAGCCGCGGCTCCTCCGGGATGTCGGCGCTGTAGAGTTCCTCGCCGGAACCGACATCGAAGGCCCGCACCGAGTTGCTGTCTGCGGAATTGTCGCCGAAGTACAGATTTCCCCCGTCGGGGGAGAGCGCGAACTGCCCGCCGTCACCGGCATCGGGCATCTCAACGATGTGCCGCTCCGGTTCGTCCCCCTCCAGGTCCCACACGTGGATCGTGGCTATACCGTCGTTGGCCGACTTCACTGCTTTGGAGGCCAGCCGGGAACCGTCGGCGGTCGTGGCCAGTTCGGAGTAGGAGAACGTGAAGCTCTCGCTGCGGTCGGTGAGCCGTTCGACTGGTTCGGGCTCGCCCGTCTCGAAGACGTCCACACCAGCCGTGGCCAGGACGGCGAAGCGACCGGTGTCGCCCAGGAAGGCGGTGTCCCGGATGTTCGCCACGCGGACGTCTTCCGAGTCGTCTGTCGGGCTTGCCGAAGGGGAGGCGCTGGCTGACGGGGTGCTTTCGGTATCCGCGTAGCTACCCGGGGCAGACCCGGCTGACGGCGCCGTTCCGCCCTCGGGCTCAGTCACTAGGGCGATTACGACCACCAGCACTGCGGCGGCGGCCGCACCCCAGAGCCACCCCGGCCCCGATCGCGGTGTGGAGGAGGGTTCGGGAACTTGGCCGGGTCCATGTTCGACGGTCCGTGCGGGGTCCGGGGGCGGGACACTCTCCGAGCCGTTCTGCGAGGTGTCCTCCGGGGATCCCCTCTCGTCCGAAAGGGCCTCTTTCGGAGTGGGTTCCTCAGCCACAACGGCTGTTTCGTCCGGCGAGGGTTCCTCGCTCCTAACCGCCTCCTCCGGCGCGGGTTCCTCGGCCGGTGGCGCTTCCTCGCTTGGAAGTTCCTCCTCCGATGTGGGCTCCTGGTTCAGGGCGCCGGTCGGGGTGATCCGTGTCGCGGCCATCGTGTGCAGGAGCTTGGTGGCCACCGCCTGCGGCAGCCACTCGGTGGTTCCCTCCCCGTCCACCGGCAGCGCCGTTCCGGTCAGTTCGGCCGACACCGTCGCCAGGTCGGGCCGGTCGCCCGGGTCCTTGGCCAGGCAGGCGGTGACCAGGGGGAGCAGGCCGTCGGGGACCCCGCTCAGGTCGGGGCTCTCGTTGACCACCCGGTAGAGCAGTGCCGAGGCGTTGCCGGTGCCGAAGGGCTGGCGCCCGGTGGCGGCGAACAGCAGCACGCCGCCGAAGGCGAACAGGTCGCTGCGCGGGCCCACGTAGGCCCCCGTGGCCTGCTCGGGAGACATGTACCCGGGGGTGCCGAGGGTCTGCCCGGTGCGGGTGAGCGCGGTGGCGTCGGCGGCACGGGCGATACCGAAGTCGATGACCTGGGGGCCGCGCTGGGACAGCAGGACGTTGGAGGGCTTGAGGTCGCGGTGGATGAGCCCGACCCCGTGAATGGCGGACAGCGCCTCGGCGAGCCCCGCGGCCAGGGCGCGCAGGGAGTCCTCCGGGAAGACGCCGCCGTCCCGCACCGCGTCGTCCAGTTCGGGGCCGGGGACGTACTCGGTGGCCAGCCAGGGCTGCCGACCCTCGGCGTCGGCGGCCAGGACCCGTGCTGTGTAGGGCCCCCGGACACGGCGGGCGAGGTCCACCTCGCTGGCGAACCGCGCGCGGAACTCCCGGTCCCCGGCGTACTCGGGCCGGATGGCCTTCACCGCCGCCAGGTCGTCCCCTTGGCCGTCGGCCGCGACCGCGAGGAACACGACGCCCATGCCGCCCTCGCCGACACGGCGCAGCAGGCGGTAGCTCCCCAGCTCCCGGGGATCGTCGGGGTGCAGCGGTTCCAAGGGGGCGTTTCCAGGCAGGGGACGGGCCACGGAGCAGCCTAGCGGTGCGGGTCCCAGCCCGCACCGCTAGGGGCGTCGGTAGCGTCCCCTTGTGCTGGTCGTTAGAGCGGCAGTGCTCCGGTCCGGACGGCTGCCGCGCCTACCGTTTCCACCGCCGTGTTTCCCATGAGCAGGGCTGTGCTCAGGGCGAGGGCGGGCCAGGCCCACCAGCGGCGCGGGGCGCGGTGGCGGCCCCGGGCGGCAGGGCGGAACACCGGCGAGGGCCCGGACAGAGACTCGGGCTGGGGCTCGGAGGCCTCCCGGGTTTCGTCGGTTACCAGGGCCCGTTCGGCTTCCCTCTCGGCTTGTTCCCGCTGTTGGCGGGCGACGGTGACCCAGTGGGGGACGGTGCCGTGTTCGAGCATGTAGGCGACCCGGGGGTTGTCCTGCATCTGGCGCAAGAGCCGTTCCCGGCGGTCCGTGTGCGACTCGGTCCGGGACTGCGCGGGACGCGGGGCCGTAGGGCGGGGTTCCGTCCGGAGGGCGGAGCCGGGGCGGGAGAAGCGGTGGCCCCGGGGTGCGTTCAGCACCGGTCGCAGCCGGGTGTCGGTCGTGGTGGTGGCCATGCCTTGCCTTCCGTGGCGGGTGTGTGGTCTGAGGGCGCCCGTTCAGGCGGTGGGCGGCATGGGACCGCCGGGCGGCATGGGACCGCCGGGCTTTTTGGGGTTGACGCCCAGGTGGCGGAAGGCGAGCAGGCGCAGAAGCTGGGTACGGGTGGGGGCGGTGATGCGCTCGAAGGGGTCGCCCGGTCCTGACCAGCCGAAGG
>NZ_BAAGZJ010000143.1:0-7869 GCF_054778635.1 Nocardiopsis nanhaiensis | reverse complement strand
GTCCGGCAGGCCGTGACGGGCGCGCAGGGCACGGGCCTCCCGCTCGAACAGGGCCATGCCGTGGCGGGCCGCCAGGTGTCGGACGGCGGCGAGGTGCTCAGCGGCGCGTCCGCGGTCCCCTGCGCGCAGGGCGGCACGGACCGCCGCCAGCCGGTACTCGGCCCGCACGACGATGTGGCCGTCGGGTCCGAGGTCGCTCAGGGCGGCCTCGAACAGGGCCAGGGACTCCTCCGGGGCCGGGGACAGCCAGGCCTGGGAGGCCAGGTCCGCCGCACGCCAGTCGGAGTGCAGGGTCACCTGGGGCAGTTCGGTCAGGGCCTGGTGGATCTCCCCGGCCAGCTGCCGCGCCTGCGCGTCCGGTTCCTCGGCCAGCAGCACGGCGATCGAGGTGAACCACGCACGGGTGGAGCGGTACAGGCCCTGGAGCATTGAGACCACCGCCCCGTCACCGCGTGCTCGGGCCAGCAGGTCCAGGGCCATCGTCCCGGCGTCCACCAGGCGCCCTTCGTACAGGGCCAGCTGTTGCAGGACCATGTGGACCGGCAGGTGCTCCAGCGGCGAGGTCTCCCGTTCGGGGAGCACCCTGCGGAACTCCTCCGCCGTCGCGCGCACGGCTTCGGGCCGCCACCGGTACAGGTCCAGGTGCATGCGCAGGGTAAGCGCCCTGGCCTGGGTCACCCCGCCGTCGGGGATGGCGGACAGCAGTTCCTCGCTCTCGGCGAGGCGGCCCTGGGTGAAGCGGGTGACCGCCAGTCCGTACGTGAACGCGCCGCCCTGGGTGCGGGTCAGTCCGAGAACGCGGCAGCGGTGGAGCCCCGCCAGTGACACCTGGGCGCTGTCCTCCAGCCGGTTCAGGTTCTTGAGGAGGCCGCCGAGGTTGATGAGGCCGCGGATCTCGGCCGGCACGTGGCCGGCATCCCGGGCCAGCCCGATCCCCTCCATGAGCTGCTGCAGCCCTCCCTCGTAGTCGGTGGGGCTGCTGAGGGAGCCCAGGGTGATGAGGGCGTCCGCCTCGCTGCGCCGGTCGCCCAGCTCACGGGAGAGTCCGAGCGTACGGCGCGCGAAGGCAGCGGCCTCCTTCCGGTGGCCGCGCACCATGAAGGTGGCGGCCAGGGTGGCGCCGACCGCCGGGGTGTCGGGGTGGTGGTACGGCAGCAGGAGAAGGGCCTCGCCCAGGTCCTCCATCGCGCCGTCCCGGCCCATCTCCTTGAGCGCCCGTGCGCGGGCGTGGCGCAGCCGGGCGATGCCTTCGGCGTGCTCGGGGGGTGCGCCTCTCGGGTCGTGCACGCCCGCGACCCCGAGCTCGTCCAGGCCGTCGGTGGCGTAGCCGACCGCGCGGCGGAGCGAACCGGCGACGAGGCAGACCCCGGAGGCCCGGGCCAGCACCTCGTCACGGCGGAGCCCGATGCGTTCGGCGGCGTCGGGCACCCGGTCCCACAGCTCCAGGACGCGCTCGATCAGGGCGAGGTGCTCGGGGTAGGCGTCCACGGCGGCGGCGTGTTTGGCGGCCCGCCAGGCGGCGGTGAGTGCGAGGGGCTGGTCGTGCGCGGCGTAGGCGTGATGGGCGAGCTGGACGGCCTGCTCGTGCTCGGGCATCCGCTCCACGCCGCGTTCGAGGGACTCGGCGTAGCGGCGGTGGGCGCGCACCCGCTCGCCCGGCATGAGGTCGGAGTACAGGGCCTCGGCGAGCAGGCCGTGCCGGAACACGTAGCCGTCCTGCGTGGTGCGCAGCACCTGGGCGTCGATGGCCGGGCGCAATGCGGACTCGAGCGCGTCCTCGGTGAAACCGGCGCGGCGGGCCGCGCGGGCCAGGAGGGTGTGCCGGACCCGGATGCCCGCCGCGGCGACCAGGCCGAGGACGCGGCGGGTGGGTTCGGGCAGGGGTTCGACGGCGGTGAGGAGGAGGTCGCGGGGGCCGTCCGGGATGGGCGCCCCGACGGGGTCGTTGCTGGCCAGGAACGACTCGACGAAGAGCGGGTTGCCGCCGCTGCGCTCGTGGAGCAGGTCCAGGTCGGCGGGGTCGAGCTCGGTGCCGCGCAGGGCGGTTGCCTGGGCGCCGACCTCGTCCCGGGAGAGGGGTTCGAGGTCGAGGCGGGCCACCCGGGGCTGCCGCTCCAGCTCGGGGAGGAGGCGGCGCAGCGGGTGCGTGCGGTGCAGGTCGTCGGTGCGCACGGTAACCAGGAGGTGGATGGGTGCGGGGCCGAGGTTGCGCAGCAGGAAGACGAGCAGGTCGCGGGTGGAGGCGTCGGACCAGTGCAGGTCCTCGATGACCAGGGTGAGACCGTCGGGCCTGGCGCGTCCCTCGAGGTAGGTGAGGACGGACTCGAAGAGGCGGGCCCGGCTCTCGTCTGCGGCGCCCGCGGCACCGCCGAGTTCGGGCAGGAGGCGGCCCAGGTCCCCGGTGGGGTCGGCGGCGGGTCCGCCGGAGCGCACCAGGTTGCGCAGGATCGCGGTGAAGGGTGCGAAGGGGACGCCGTCGGACCCCAGTTCCAGGCAGCCGCCGACCGAGGAGAGCGTGTCGGGGGCCCGCCGGAGGTACTCGTCGACAAGCCGGGTCTTACCGACCCCGGCACCGCCGCAGACCAGCACGGCACGGGACCCCTCCTCCTCGGTTCTGCGCCGGTCGGCGGTGAGGTGGGCGAGGTGCCCGCGGCGCCCGACGAAGACGGCGGAGGGTTCGTGGACCAGCATGCTGCCCAGTATGTCCGCTGGAACCCGATCGGGCACGTGGCTTTCGCGCCGGAACCCGCGGTTCTCCCGCGGGCAGAGAGCGACCGTCAGGGCCGGGAGCGGTCCGTTCCGGTATCGCGGCCGCCTGGTCCGACGGGGCCACCGGGGTCCCCCGGACGGCTCTTGGCCCGGTCGTCTCCCGGACTCTCAGCCGGACTCTCGGCGGTGTGGTCGGCGGGTTCCTCCTCCGTGTCCCCGCTGGAGGGTCCGGTTTGCCGGGTCGGCTGGTGGGTGGCGGCCTCGCGCGGCATCCACACCAGCACCACCACGAGCCCGATCAGACCGGCGCACAGCGCCACCAGCGCCGCCAGGTGCAGGCCGGCCAAGAAGGCCTCCTTGGCCGGGGTGACCAGGGCGTTCCCCTCCGCCCCCAGGCTCCGGGCCAGCGCCATGGTGCCCTCGATCGACTCCCCGGCCGCCCGCTGCTCCTCAGGGCTCACGTCGGACTCCTCCGCCACGGCGTCCAGGGCGGGTGCGATCCCAGAGCGGTAGTTGAAGGAGATCACCGCGCCCAGCACCGCGACACCCATGGCCGTGGCGACCTGGCGCACCGTGTTCTGGACCGCTGAGGCGGCACCGGCCTTGCCCGGCGGGACCGACGACATGATCGCGTCGGTGGCCGGGGTGAGCACCACCGCCATCGCCGAGGCCTGCAGGAAGAAGAACCCGATGATGAGCACCAGCGGGGTGTCCACCGCGATCTGCGTGTAGAAGAGGAAGCTGCAGCACACGATCGCCACGCCCACCGCCGCGAGCGTGCGCGGGCCGACCCACCGCACCAGGGTCGGGCTGAGCGGCGCGAAGACCATCTGGCCCAGGGCCGCGGGGAGCACCAGCAGACCGGCGATGAACGGGGTGAACTCGCGGACGCTCTGCCAGTAGAAGCTGAGGAAGAAGATGATCCCGGCCATGCTGAAGAACAGCACCATGATGGCGGCGATGGAGACGCTGAACCGGGGGTCGCGGAAGAAGCGCACGTCCAGCGAGGGGTTGGGGGTGCGCGCTTCGTGCAGCAGGAACAGCACGATCACCGCCACTCCCAGCAGCAGTGCCCCGTACACGTCCCAGTCGGCCAGCGAGGCCCGCTCCCCCGCGGTGATGATGCCGTAGATGAGCAGGACCAGGCCCGGGACGGACAGCACGACCCCGACCACGTCGAGGCGCCCGGGGTTCTCATCCTTGGACTCCGGGATAAGCACGTACATCAGCCCCAGGCCGACGAGCACGAACGGCACGTTGACCAGGAAGATCGATCCCCACCAGAAGTTCTCCAGGAGCAGGCCGCCCGCCGAGGGGCCGATCGCCATCGCCAACCCGACCGCGCCCGCCCACAGCCCGATCGCCTTGCCGCGTTCCTCAGCCGGGAAGACGTTGGTGATCACCGACAGGGTCTGCGGCATCACCATCGACGCGCCGAACCCCATCACCGCGCGCGCCGCGATGAGCTGCTCGGGGCTCTGGGAGTAGGCCGACAGCGCCGAGGCCGCACCGAACACCGCGAGCCCGGCCACGAGCATCCGCCGTCTGCCCCACCGGTCGCCGAGCACACCGAACGTGAACAGCAGTCCGGCGAAGACCAGGGTGTACGAGTTGATCGCCCACGCCAACTGCGACTGGCTGGCGCCGAGCCCGTCCACGGGATCGGAGAGCGTGCGCAGCGCGACGTTGAGGATCGTGTTGTCCGCCACGATCACCAGCAGGCAGATGATGAGCACCGCCAGACCGCCCCACCTGCGCCGATACGCTGTCTGCCGGTCCACGGGCACACCTTCCGATCCACGGCGCCCGCCCGCCGGCGGAGGCCACGCGCCTCCGCGGCCGCCCGGGTCCAACGGTGTGGGCCGGTGCCGCTGCCATGCTAACCACCCGGCAGCCGGCGGCGGGAGAGACGTCCCTTCACCCGACCCCTGTTGTCGCCCGGAGTCCCGCCCCGGCGGGGTACGGGCCGTCGGCGCCATGCGATGATGCAGGCGTGCGGCCCCCGCACACCTGTTCCCGCCGCACCGGCCCGCCGGGTGGTCAGGGACGGGAGGCCGGGGAACAACCCGCACCGCCGCACCGTTCCCTCCGGGGAACCCGTCCCTTCGGGGAACCCGCGCGAGAGCGCGCACGACAGTTGTTTCCGTCCACAGGTCCGGGGACACCCCACGCGGGTGCTTCGAGACACCGGAGGAAGAACCCATCATGAGCACCACAGCCAAGACCCCTTCCGAGGGCAACGCCCTGTACGGCGGGGTCACCAACCGACGCGTCACCATCCGCGACCTGGCCCTGGCCAAGCAGCGCGGCGAACGCTGGCCGATGCTGACCGCCTACGACGCCCTCAGCTCCCGGATCTTCGACGAGGCGGGCATCCCCGTCCTCCTCGTCGGCGACTCCGCCGCCAACGTCGTCTACGGGTACGACTCCACCGTCCCGGTGACGGTGGACGAACTCATCCCCCTCACCGCGGCCGTCGCCCGCTCCACCAAGCGGTCACTGGTCGTGGCCGACCTGCCCTTCGGCTCCTACCAGGGCTCCCCCCAGCAGGCGCTGGAGGCGGCCACCCGCTTCATGAAGGAGGGCAACGCTCAAGCAGTGAAGCTGGAGGGCGGCCACGCGGTCGCGCCCCAGGTCGAACTCCTGGTGTCGGCCGGCATCCCGGTCATGGGCCACGTCGGCCTGACCCCGCAGTCCGTGAACACCCTCGGCGGCTACCGCGTGCAGGGCCGGGGCGAGGCGGCAGCCAGTCTGCTCAAGGACGCCAAGGAGCTGGAGCTCGCGGGCGCGTTCTCCGTGGTCCTGGAAGCGGTTCCGGCCGACCTGGCCGCCCAGGTCACCGCGCAGCTGGCCGTGCCCACCATCGGTATCGGCGCGGGTCCGTCCACCGACGCGCAGGTGCTGGTGTGGCAGGACATGGCCGGGCTGAGCCCGCGGGTGGCCAAGTTCGTCAAGACCTACGCCAACCTGGCCGAGACCCTGCGCGACGCCGCGTCCGACTACGCGGACGAGGTGGTCAACGGCAGCTTCCCGGCCGAGGAGCACACCTACTCCAGCTGATCATCCGAGTGACCGCCGTCCGGACTCCGGGCGGCGGTTTCCCGTATACGGGAGACAGCCGGGCCACGGCGTAGGCGGACCAGCGGGTCGGCAGGGCGGCCGGACCGCCGTGCCAGCCAGCGCAGCAGGTCAGTCGGAACAACACGGACCAGCAGCGAGTTGGGGACTCCCAACGGTTCGTACCGACTGCAAAGGAGCGGGCATGTCACCGAGCACAGCACCGACCGTCAGCGTGGCCTGGCTTGCACAGCACCTCGACGACGACGATCTCGTCCTCCTCGACTCGACCACCCACCTGAGCATGCCGGCCCAGGGGCCGTACACCGTGGAGTCTGGCCGGACCACCTTCGACGCCGAGCACATCCCCGGTGCGCTCTTCGCCGACCTGCTCACCGACTTCGCCGACCCCGACGCCTCCGCGCCGTGGACCGTCCCGTCATCGGAGCGCTTCGCGGCCAGCGCCGGGGCGTTGGGGATCGGTCCCGGAAAGCAGGTCGTGGTCTACGACCAGACCACGGGGTTCTGGGCGACGCGCCTGTGGTGGCACCTGCGGTTGGAGGGATTCGACGACGTGAAGGTCCTCGACGGCGGCCTGCGCGCGTGGAAGGCGGCGGGGCAGCCGGTCACCGGCGAGCCCTCCCCCGCACCCGAGCCCCGGACCTTCGAGGCACGCCGCCGCCCCGAGCTCCTGCGCTCCACCGGGGAGGTGGCCGCATCCCTCAACGACAAGGGGACCGTGCTGGTCAACGTCCTGGACCCGGAGACCTACCGGGGCGACAAGGTCACCTACAGCCGGGCCGGGCACATCCCCGGCAGCATCAACCTGCCGGTCAGCGAAGTCACGGACCCGGCGACGGGGGCACTGAAGCCCACAGCGGAACTGCGTGCGCTGTTCGAGGAGAAGGGCTTGCTCGACCCGGGCGTCACCCCGGTCACCTACTGCGGCGGCGGCATCGCCGCGACAGGGGTGGCCCATGCCCTGTCGCTGGCCGGGCGCGAGGACGTGGCGGTCTACGACGGCTCGATGACCGCATGGGCCGCCGACGGCTCCCTCCCCCTGGTCACGGGCGACAAACCCGGGTAGGCCCCGGCCCGGACGGGACCGGGGCTGGCATGACTGGTCCCGGGCCGGGCGACTAGGGATTGTTCGACGGACGCTCTGATGCGGGCTCCGGGTCCTCCGGTGGACGCTCCAGACCGCGGGACGCCCTTCCGAAGGCGGGCAGGGCCACCGCGGCCAGGTAGACCGCCGCCCCCGCCACCAGGACCGGGGAGACTCCGAGCAGGCCGATGGCCACGCCGATGCCCGGGGCCGCGACGGGGGCGCCCAGACGGGTCAGCGCGCCGACCATCGCCATCCCGCGTCCCACCATGTGCTTGGGCAGCCGCTCGAAGATGATCGCGGACAGGATCGGGTTGATCAGCCCGCCGCCCAGGCCGGAGACCGCCCACACCACCAGGACGGCCCACAGCGGGACGTCCATGGCCAACACTAGGATGCGCGGCGGACCGGCGATCACCATGGCCGCGAAGAAGGCGGCTCTGCGGGGAAGCCGGTGCCCGATCCAGGCGGCGACCAGCGAGCCCAACACCGAGGCGCCACCGAGCGTTCCGGCCACCAGTCCCACGGCCTCGGGCCCCCAGCCGCCCTCGTACGCCCAGATGGGCAGGGCCAGGGTCATGACGGCGACGTCCACGATGTTGGTCACCAGGACCATCGCGACGAGCATCCGCAGCGGCAGGTCGCCCCAGACCGCCCGCCAGCCCGCGTACAGCCGGACCAGGTAGCCGTCCTCCGCCTCGGGGTCCGTCTCCGCTTTTCCCGCGGCTTCCGTGTCCCGGCGCAGCATGAGCGCCAGCACGAGAGCGGACAGGACCATGAGCGCGGCGTTGAGGTAGAGGGCGGTGAGGGCGCCCAGCGCGGCGACCACCGCACCGGCCATGATCGGCCCCACGGTCATGGAGAGCCGGTCGACCCCTCTGTGTCAGGCTCAAGTGGGACACCAAGGGATAACCTTCACTAACTGACACAAGCAGGGCGAGAACAGGCAACCACCACGGTGACAATGACCAACCACGACCTCCACACCAACGATGAAG
>NZ_BAAGZJ010000142.1:0-8041 GCF_054778635.1 Nocardiopsis nanhaiensis | reverse complement strand
GGCGGTTGGCCGGGGCGCGGGCCGGGGCCGCCGGGCGGCTGGCCGTACTGCTGCTGCGGGGCACCGTGGGGCGGCCCCTGGGGAGGCATCGGGGGACGCCCGCCCATCTGCGGCGGCGGGAAGCCGCCGGGCGGCGGGCCGTACTGCTGCTGGGGCGGCTGACCGGGCTGTTGACCGGGCGGCGGGTACCCCTGCTGCTGGTAACCGGCCGGGGGCTGGTTCGGTCCCGAGGGCGGTCGCTGCGGACCGGACGGAGGCTGCTGGCCTGCCAGCGGCTGCTGACCGGGGAAGCCGCCCTGCTGCGGGCCGCCGGGAGGGCCAGCCGGGGGAGCACCCTGCGGGTCCTCGTGGCCGTAGCCCTGCTGCGGGCCCGAGGAGGGCTGGTTCGGGCCGGGCTGCGGCTGGCCCGGGTTCTGCGGGGTCCAACCGGCGGGCGGGGCGCCGGCCGACTGCGGATTGTCGGCGTGCGGATGCTCCCCGGGAGCCCCAGGGGTTCCGGACGCGGCGGCCGGCGGGGCGGGCGCGTTCTTCTGCGCCTCCTCGACGCGCTTGCGCTCCTCCTCGGCCCGCTTCTCTGCCTCGGCCTCCCTGCGGGACCGCTCCTCCTCGCGCTTCTTCGCGGCCTCTTCCTCGGCCTGGCGGCGCTGTTCCTTGCGCTCCTCGGAGAGGTCGGCCCAGCCTTCCTTCAGGCTGCCGAGGAACTTGTTGAACTTGCCGCCCCTCTTGCTCTCGTCATCATCCGCACCACCCGAGAACACCGGGTCGTTGGGGTCGAAGATCGCGGTGCCGCCGGGGGCCTGGTCGGCGCCGGAAGCCGGGCCGCTGCCGGAAGCCTGGTCGTCACCGGGGTTGAACACCGCTGTGCGGGGAGCGTCGCCGACCGCGTCGGGCTCGAAGACGGCGGTACCGGGGGTGTCCCCGATGGCGTTGGGATCGAAGACGGCCGTGCGGGGGGTGTCGCCGATGTTGTCGCCGCTGAGGTCGGCAGTGGGCAGCTCATCGTCACCCTGGTCGGTGCCGGGGGCGGAGTCGCCCGAACCGGGCAGGTCGGCGTCGCCCACCCGCATGGTCGCGCCGATGTCGGCGAGGTCCGCGGTCGGTTCCTCGTCCTCGGAGTCCGGGCCCTGGCCAGCGCCGGGCCCTTGAGCCTGCTGACCCTGTACCGGACCCTGCTGGCCCTGTCCCTGGCTCCAGGAGGGGCTGATGCGCATGGTGCTGGGCTCGTCGTCGACGGGCGCGGCCGGTGTCTCCGGGGCGGCAGGGGGTGCGGGCGGGGCATCGGGCCTGGGCGCCTGCTGGCCCGCGGACGGGCTGATGCGCATGGTGCTGGGCTCGTCGTCGCCCGCGGCAGGGGTGGGGGAGGAGGGCGAAGCTTGCTGCGGAGAGGAGTCCTGGCCCCAGGAGGGGCTGATGCGCATGGTGCTGGGCTCGTCGTCGGCGGGAGCCGCCGGGGGTTCGGGCGCGGGGTCGGGGTTCGACGCCTGCTGTGCCCAGGAGGGGTCGATGCGCATGGTGCTGGGCTCGTCGTCCACCGGCGCCGGGACGGGCCCCGAGCCGCCCAGTCGGACCGTGCCCTCCTCGTCGTCGGAGGGGGTTTCGCCCCTGTCCTGGCCGCCCAGATAGGTGGTGGCGGGCTCCTCGTCGGACCCCTCGGCGGCGCCCTGGAGTTCGCTCAGTGAACGGGTATGCCGCGTCCACTCGTCACCGTTCCACCATCTGAGCGTCTGCGCGTCGCCCTGCGGGTCCGCGTACCAACCCGGCTCGATAGATCCACCCATGGCGGACAGACTAAGGGGTTTGGGAGCTGTACTTAACCAGTGGTATCCGATTCTCCACGATGGTGCGGAATTGGTAGGTTCATCCCTCCCAATACGTGCTCACGTGATGACGGACGGTTGTGGTTTCGGCTGCTCCGAGACGGCCCGAGGCAGGGCATCCAACGGCACCGCCGCCCGCCTCCCCGCGGACAGGACGTGCTCCGGATCCACCCGGCCAGGAGCGGTCGAGAGCGACCCCGGAACCTGGTCGTGCCCGAAGTGCCCGCCGCGGGACCACGCCCGGGCGGTCTCCTCCGCCCCCGGCGGCCGGTCGCTCCGCAGACCGGGCTGTCCGCAGGGCCACCTCCTCGGCACTCCCCAGGACTCCAGCCACTCCAGGACCGGATTCAGCCCGGTCAGCGGACCGTCGGTGAACGGTTCCGCCTCCGTCGCGACCACCGCCACCACGAGGCACACCCGCCCCTCGTCGCCGTGGTCCAGGTACTGCCCGCGCACCGAGGTGTTGCCCAGAGCGATCCCGCTCCTGCGCGTGGCGGCCAGGATCTGCGCCACCTCACCGGTCAGCGGGTTCCAGACCAGGTGCGCGGTCCTGCCCTCGTGGACCAGCCGACGCGCCTCCCTGGTGGCCGACCACTCGTGCGGATCCGCTCCGGTCACCGTCCAGACCGCGCGCGGGGCGCCCACACCGGCGGCGGTTCTGGTGCCTCCTCCGTCGACCCTCTCGGCTCCGGGCATCCACGCCTTCGCCATGGCACTCCCCAATCCGGTCGCACCGGTTAGCAAGCCTGCGGATCCGGGGCGGAAAGCACGGCAGGGGCCCGGATCCCGGTCCTTCCCGTGGTACGCCACCCCTGGAGAGAAGTCCATAGCCCGTGGGCCGGTGGATAGGTTCATGTCACCTTCTGTTCCACCCGAACCAGCGGGGCTGGCCGTGCGGCCGCTCCAGGGGCCCGCTGGCCCGAGGGAGTCCCCCGGACCCGCGCTCCGTCTGCGTCCCTGCGCTGGTTCCCTTCTCCCCCAGCTACTCGTCGTCGTCCTCCGCGATGCGCAGGGAGAAGGCCTGCAGGAAGATGTCACCGATCTCGCTCGGGTCCTCGGTCATGTACGCGGCGCCGCCGGTGGCCGCCGCGATCTCCTGGAGCGGCTCCAGGTGCTGCACCTCCGGGCCGAAGGCGATCGTGATGACCGGGATGGGCCGGGACGGGTTGGCGAGCGAATCGAGCTCGTCCATCAGTTCGTCCAGCTCCATGCCGCCCGGGTTGTCGTTGTCCCCGTCGGTGAGCATCAGGACCACGTTGGTCCGGTCGGGCTGGTAGTTGCGGGACATCTCCTCGTAGGCGGCCAGGTACGTCTCGTACAGGGCCGTGTCGCCCGTCGGCAGCGGTTCCATCTCCGAGAGCGCCGAACCGATGACGTCGCGGTGCTCGTTGCCTGCTTCGTTGGTGGCCTGCAACTCTCGCATCGGGACGACCTCTTGGTGGTGCATGTCGTCGTTGACGTTGGTCGAGAACTCCCACAGGCCCAGCTCGGAGGTGTCGGAGAACATCTCCAGTCCCTCAGCGGAGGCCGCCCCTGCCACCTCCATGCGGGTCAGCCCGGTGCCGGGCACCTCGGCCAGCATCGACCCGGAGATGTCCATGATCGTCAGCACCCTGGAGTCCATCTTCAGCTGGTTCCAGGAACGGGTCAGGTCGGCGATCGAGCTCTCCGAGGGCGCGGGGAGCTCTGCCGGCTCGCCGCCATGGAAACCGGCCTCCTCGGCCAGCACGTTGTCGTTGAGCTCTCCCTCAGGGCCGCGGAAGCCCTCGTCGAGAAAGCGGTCGGCGGCCTCGGCGGAGCGCACCTCGCTGCGGAACACCTCGGCCGCGCGGGTGACCTCGGTGTCCTCGCTGCGCACGATGTACGGGTAGTCGAGGAAGTAGGTGCCGTCGTCCAGGTAGCTGGGCTGGGCGGCCGCCTCGGAGTGTTCCGTGTTGTAGCGCCACACGGCCTGCTCGGACATCACCATCACGGGAGGCGACTCGGCGCTGCCGCCGCTCAGCGCCAGGAACGCGGCGTCCTCGTCTGCGGAGGCGCCCTGGTGCAGGGTCTGGAGCGCGGCGGTCATGTGCGCGTTGAAGGTGTCGGCGTCGGGCGTCGACTCCTCCAGGGCGCCCTGGAGCAGGTAGAGGGTGCCGAGGCCGCTCGAACTGCGGGCCGGGTCCACCACGCGGACCGTGCGGTCCGACTCCTCACCGGGCGCGCCGGTGGGGACCACGTCCATCCAGGTGGTCTCACCTTCGTCGACCTCTGCGTGCTCGGCGAGTTCGGCGAGCACCAGGGGGCTGCGGGCCAGCGACGTACCGGTCTCGGTGATGACGGCCTCGCCGGCCTGGTTCTGGACCAGGCGCGGCCACACGGAGGAGTCCGGGATCCACACGTCGGACTCGGTGTCGCCCATGGTGGCGCCCGAGCCGGTGATGCCGTAGGCGACGTTGGCGGAGTCGACCTGGCGCACGTCGGCGCGCACGCAGCTGCCGTCGACCTCGTGTTCCTCGGCGTTGAAATCGCTGGCGACGTCGGTGAGCGCGGGACCCATCTCGGGGCTGACCGCGATGTCCAGTTCGATGTCGGAACCGCCGCAGCCGTCGGTCTGACCGAACATGTACACGCCCGCAACGGCGAGTCCGACCACGATCACCATCGCGGCGGCCAGGGCAGCTATGGCTCCGCCGCGACCACGGCGGCGTCTGCTCCGGCCGGAGGGTTCTTCTGCGTATTTTCCGCGGTGACGTCCCACAGCTTTCCTCACGGGGTGGTGTACGGACGAAGTGTCGTACAGGGGGATGAGTTGGTACAGGGGTGTGCGGTACGGGCCGTGCCGTACGTACCGGTGCGACTCCGATGTGAGCCGACCGCGCGCGTGTTACTGGTGGGAACGGTACTCAACACCCCAAGCTTCGTGAATGGGACCCGGGCCGGAGGGGTGCGGGCAGCACTCGGGAGGGTGCGGCCGGCTCCGTCGCGGAGTACCGGTCACCTTGGGATATTCGGCCAGTCCCGGGCGGGGGAGGGTCGCGGAACCGGTCGGTCCGAAATGCCATTCCGATGCCGAATCGAGACCGTTCGGATCCGAACAGTGTTTGGTTTTTACTTGGGAGGGGCTGCCGGTCCAGCCCGGCGGCGGCGCCCCCACGCCGGAGTCAGCGGCCCCGCGCGAACATCAGCGGTTCCGCGGAAGCACCAGCAGCCCCTCGCGGGCATCAGTTGTCGCAGTTGGGCACGCACAGGCGGCGCGAGATCGAACTGAGGAAGAAGTCCCCGATCTCCTCCGGGTCCTCGGCCACGAAGGACGAACCGCTGGTGGCCGCCGCGATCTGGTTCAGCTCGATCTCGTCCGCCTCGTTGCCGAACCCGATGATGAACATGGTGACCGGGCGCTCGGGGTCGAACCGGTCCTGCAGAGCCGCGACCAGCTCCTCGTGGGAGATGTCGCTGGACCCCTCGTCCTGGCCCGCGGTCAGCAGGATGACGCTGTTGATCTTGTCCTCGTCGAACTCGTCCTGGACCTCGTCGTAGGCGGCCAGGATGTTGTCGTACAGCCGGGACTCGCCGCCTTCGACCTCCAGTCCCTCGGCCACCTCGACCAGCGACTGGCGGCGGGTGACCTCGCTGTCGTCCGCGGCGCCCAGCGGGTGCATGGCCGCGGCCGGGTCGCGGCCGTCCTCCCCGTGCTCCTCCGACATCAGCCACAGGCCCATTTCGGTCTCGTCCGGGAACATCGACAGGCCCAGCATGGCGGCTTCCCTGGCGACCTCGATCCGGTCCGGGCCCCCGTTGAGGTCCAGTGACATGTTGGCCGACGTGTCGGCCAGCACCAGGGTGCGGCTGGCCATCGACAGCCGGTTCCAGTCGGTGACCGAGGACAGCAGGGCGTCGCCGGTCAGGTCGTCGTGGGTGTTGGGGGGATCGGCGATGATCCCGGCCTGGGCGGCCAGCGCCGACGACGCCTCCCCGTCGGGGTCGCGGAAGCCCAGTTCGCGCAGGCGCTCCCGGTAGGCGTCTCCGTTGACCACCTCGTACAGGTCGGCCGCGGCCGACTGGAGGGCGGCGTCCTCGGCGGTAGTCACGTACGGGTAGTCGAGGTCGACCGTGCCCTCCTCGACGTAGTGCGCCTGGAGCTCGGGCGCCGCCTCGGCCCGGTTGCCGTTGTAGTCCACCACGGCCTGCTCCGGGACGGCGATGACCGGGTCCGCCTGGCCCTCCGCGGCGGCCGAACCGGTGAAGACGTTGGTCAGGTCGATCTCGCCGAACGCGCTGTCCATCTGCACGTCGCGGACGAAGTCGGTCATGGCGGTGTCCGCGTCGTCGCCGGTACCCAGGTGGTCCCGGATCGCGTGCATCACCGTCATGCCGTCGGCCCCGCGGTTGGGGTCGACCATCACCACGGGGCGGTCGGGGTCGCGTTCGTCGGGAAGGAGCATGGGCCACTCGGCCCCGTCCTGGTCGGGCATCCCCTCCGTGTCCGGCGGCGCGGCGAGCACGACCGGGGAGCTCGCGAGGGAGGGCGGGTCGGTCTCGATTTCGTGCGCGCCGCCGTCGGAGACCCGGGCCAGCTCCACCCAGGCGGAGGACTCGGGCACCCACACGTGCGGGGCGATGGTGGAGTCGCCGGGCTGGCCGCCGGTCAGAGCGGTCATGATCCGGTGCGGCGCGATCTCGTCGACCTGGGCGTACACGCACTCTCCGCCGTAACTGGGGCGGTCCTCGTTGAACTCGGTCGCGGCCTCGCGCATCACGGGCGCGACGCTCTGCGTGGTGGACACGCGCAGATAGCGGGTGTCGCCGCAACCGAGGGCGTTCAGACCGGCCGGGACGGCGATCGCGGTCACGGCGATGAGAGCCACGACGATCGCGGTGATCCCCAGCGGCGACCGCACCACCTTGCGGGTGCTGGTGACGGCTGGGGAGGGAAGACGGTGGCGTCCAGTGGACACGGACTACTCCGGGGGTGTGACTGTCTCCGGCCCCCGGGTGCGGGGTCCCCGGGGGCCGGTCTTCAAGGGCGGCCGCGGGGTGCGGCGCCCTGCCCCCGCGGCGGGAAGTCTGTGAACCATCACGCGACGGATGGCGTCACACAAGGTGAATGTGATCGACCAGCCGTGAGACGCGAACGATTCCTCAACAGGACCTTACTCGTTGGTAATGGGCGAGTGGAAGAGGAGGGGTGCTCTGGCTCACAGGGTGATACGCGGAGTGGCTCACGGGTGATCTGCCGGGGGTCCGGTGATCGCTTTGTTACGGTGCACGTCGAGTACCACCATTCGCCCCCGCTACCATTGGCCCCCGGTATTCGCTTGACCGTTACTTGGCTTCCGCTTGGCGGAAGCCCTACGACTCACGGGCCCCGCGCCGTGGCCGCCCCCGTGACCAACCGAGCCCCGAGGGTTTTGGCATGTCCCATTCGCACAGTGACCGACGGAGCCGAAGCAGCCTCGGCACCGTGCTGCTCGCCGGCGCCTGCTGCGCCGGCGCGGTGGCCTATGCCTCCCTGGTCGGTCCGTCGATGCTGCCGGCGCCGGACGTGGAGACCACCACCGCCGTTACCCCCGAGGTGATCGGAAGCTCCGCCGAAGAGCCCGAGGAGGCCGACGAGCGCGGCCCGATCGGCTTTCTGCGCATCCATGTGAGCGACCGGGACCGTGCCTGGGTGCAGACCCTGAACTGCAGCGGCGACCTGTCCGAAGACCCCGACGCCTGCGCCCTGATGGCCGAGGCGGCGGAGGAGTTCGCCGGGGACCCGACCAACAGCGACCCCGAAGAGACGGACGAGGAGGCCGAGCAGGGGGAGGCAGAAGGGGCCGACGAGACTGCCGGAACCGAAGAGGCCGGGGAGAGCGACGGGGCCAACGGGTCCGACAGCGCCGACGGGACCGAGGAGTCCGAACCCCTGTTCGCCGAGGTGCGCGAGGGCACGGTCTGCACGGACAAGGTGTACGGCCCCCAGGAGGCCGCGATCGAGGGCAGCTGGGAAGGCGAGGAAGTCGACACCACGCTCTCCCGCCAGGGCTCCTGCGAAGAGGCCCGCTGGCAGCGCCTGAGCGCCCTCACCGAACAGCTCAGCTGACCGTTCCCTAGGGCATGTGCGGCGGGCACGTACCCTGCTGCGTGTCGCCCCAGCGGCACTGTCACTGCGCATCTCTCAGTCGACAGCCGAACCCGGGCGGGCCCCCGCTGTGCGATGCTGCCGAGCTTGCGAGGCAGCGCACAGCAGGGGAACTCCT
>NZ_BAAGZJ010000141.1:0-8623 GCF_054778635.1 Nocardiopsis nanhaiensis | reverse complement strand
GCCACGCCACGAAGGTTACCTACGAGCAGGTTCTTAGTGACCCTTTCACCCCACCGCGAACGGCATACCGCCAGGTCAGCGCGCTACCGATACGAAAATCTCCCACCCTTGGGTGAACTCAGGTCTGATCCAGGCTAGCGAGGAACATCGCGACTAGGAGTGCTGAGTAGATCAGCCAGATGCGTCGCTTGGTGAGCAGTAATCGGGCAGGGGTAGTCATGGACAAGGGGTCCTATCCTAGGAATGAACCGGAGGTAACGCAGGATGCTCGTACTGAAGGCCGTTTCTTGTGCACTGCGTGGAGTCGGATGATATTTTTCTGGGATTCTCTAGCGATGGTTTCGCGCTATTCAGCGCGGACGATCCGCGACATGAACAGATCCCAGAGCCGGTCTCCGAGGACTCGGCGCGCAAACGGGCCGATACGGGCTTGGCTGCCGACTTTGTATCGAGCGCGAGGCCGGGGCGACACAACGGATTCCACGATGGTGTCGGCGACTCGCTCGGGTGCGACGCCGTTGTCGCCCTCGTTTCGGGCGAAGCGCAGGACGTTCTGCGTCACTGCTCGGTAGGGGCTCTCGACGGGCTGCGGCGGGAGCGCGCGCTCAAGGGCATCCGTGAACGAACTCTTGATGGCGGATGCCTGAATGAGGATCGTGCGAATACCGAAGCGACTCGTCTCGAAACGGAGAGAATCGGAGAATGCCTCGAGCGAGTACTTACTCATGGCGTAAGCAGAAGACAGTGGCGGCGTGACGATCCCAGCACCGGAACCAAGGTTAACGATGGTGCCGCCACCGGCTGAGCGCATTCCCGGCAGGACGAGCTGACACAAGCGGATGAGACCGAAGACATTGGTCTCGAACTGTGCGCGGTATGTCTCCAGGGACAATTCTTCGATGGCCCCAGCCTGCGAATAGCCCGCGTTGTTGACCAGAAGCCCGATGTGAGAGCCCGCGTTGGCGATCGTGGAGATTGCTTGTGCGCAAGAGTCCTCATCGGTCACATCGAGGCTGACGGTGCGGCATCCGAGGTCCTCAAGGTCTTTGATCGACTCGAGGTTGCGCGCGGATGCCCAGACCGTGAAGCCCGACTGGACCAGTGCGAGCGCTGTCGCTCGGCCGATCCCCGACGAGCAGCCCGTGACGAGGGCGGTCGTGGACGAGGGGATCGGAGTATCATTTTGTCTCATCATGCGACTCATCATCGGACACGCATGTCCGATCGTCAAGCGACCGTGTACACTTCTGGCATGCCTCAAGGACCCGCGATGCAGAACCGCACCAGGGCAGCGATCCTCGATGCGGCCGCAACGATCCTGGCGGCAGAAGGCGAGGCAGCGAGCCTCGCCGACGTCGCTCAGGCCGCGGGAATCGCCCGCTCTACGCTCTATCGCTACTTCACCACTCGCGACGCACTGCTCACCGCACTTGCGGAGACTGGTGCACGCGAAGTTGACTCACGGCTCTCCGAGATGGCGGACAGCTCCCTCCCGATACCTGAAGCACTCGCCCGCCTCACTCGTTCCCTTCTCGCTGTGGGCACGAAATACGTCGCACTCACCACCCTCCGACCCAAACCCGACGAGCCGACCAACGCCGAGCTGATCGAGCCCCTGGCGCAGCTATTTCGCCGCGGAATCGACGACGGCACAATTCGCAAGAACCTCGACCCGGAAGAACTCGCGAGCATCTACGGTGATCTCATCAACGGCGCGATCACCCGCTCCGCTACAAGTAGCGCCAATGTCGAGCACACCAGCGCCCTCATCGTCAGCGTGCTCCTGGACGGGGCAAAGCAATAGTCGGCTTGCGCCGCGATCTCCGATTACAATTCCGGCTGATCCTGATCAAACGGTCCCATCGCCGCAGTGATGTCCTCCCGGAGGATGGAACGAGCGCCTCGGTAAGGAACGCGGAGGCGGGGCACTGCCCGCGATCAAGCGTGGTGACGCGCAACTAGTACTCCAGTTGTAGATCCGGTTTGCCCTGCTCAGAGGCCATTTGGCCGGAGCGGAGAGATTCACCCCGCTGATCTGGCCGTTTCCCGGACACACCAACGGCCACCGCCCGATCATCGATGGTTGTGAAGACAACAAATCCCGAGGCGGTGGCCGCGGCCACCAGCGTAGCGGCCAGGCGCTGGCCCCACCTGCTGAACGAGACGATCTCCACGGTCGTTGACCCGTACCTGGCCCGCCCCGAGACCCGCACCACCGCCCGCGACCTGATCCGTGCCCTGCTCGCACCGCTGACCCGCAAGAACTGCTGGACCCTGGCCGAGCACACCGGTCACCGGTCCCCCTACCGGATGCAGCACCTGCTGGGACCGCTTGGACGAACGAGCGCTGGCCGCCGCCTTGCGCGGCTACATCGTTCGTCACCTGGGCACCAACGACGTGGTCCTTGTCGTGGATGAGACCGGTGATGTGAAGAAGGGCAACCGTACCGTCGGGGTGGCCCGCCAGTACTCGGGCACCGCCGGACGTATCGAGAACTGCCAGGTCGCGGTCTACCTCGCCTACACCACACCCGGGGCCCATGCCCTGATCGACCACCGCCTCTACCTGCCCCGCGCCTGGACCGAGGATCCCGAGCGGCTCCACACCGCGGGAGTGCCCGAACAGGTGGAGTTCGCGACCAAGCCGGAGCTGGCCCGCCAGATGATCCACACCGCTTTGGAGTCCGTTCCCACCGCGTGGGTGGCCGGCGACGAGGTGTACGGTCGCAACCCCGGCCTGCGCACCTACCTGGAGCAACACCGCATCGGATACGTGATGGAGATGGCCGCCACCGACCGGCTGGCCACCCCGCGCGGGCTCCTCGCGGTCAAGGAGCTGGCCGTCCTGGTCCCCGAACAGGCCTGGCAGAAGCTCTCCGCTGGGACCGGAGCCAAGGGCGAGCGGTTCTACGACTGGGCGCTCATCGACGATGTCGCGGACGGATCCGGGGTGCGGTGGGTGCTCCTTCGCCGCAACCGCACCACCGGTGAGCTGGCTTTCTACCGGTGCTATGCCCCCACTCCGGTACCGCTGGCGCGCTTGGTGGCGGTAGCCGGACGGCGGTGGCGGGTGGAGGAGTCCTTCGCCCAGGGCAAGGGCTTGGCCGGGCTGGACGAGCACCAGGTGCGGACGTGGACTTCCTGGCACCGGTGGAGCCTGTTGGTGATGGTCGCCTACGCGTTCACGGCCGTGTGTCGCCTGGCTGAGCTTCGACGGCATCCGGTTCCGGAGTGGTTGGTGGCGTTGACCTGCAACGAGATCGTTCGTTTGCTGAACGCTCTGTTCGCTTCCGTTCCGGATGTGGAGCACGTGCTGGCGTGGTCGGTGTTCAGACGCTCTCACCAGGCACGGGCCAGGTCTTGCCACTACCGCAGACAAGCAGTCCGAGAATCATGACAAACCGGATCTACAACTGGAGTACTAGTTAACCCCATGGAGTTGACGTTGGTGAAATTTTTTACCAGCAGATGAGGAGTTCACCGACGGCGCCCAATACTAGCCCTTCTCCTGATCCTTTTAGGGCACCCATGCTAGCTCCTCCAACAACACCCGCAAAGGTTCCCTTGGGCCCGAGAACGGAACCAGCGATACCGCCCCCGACGGCCCCGACGCCGGCATGGATGACTCCCCCGACTGAAGCACCGACGACGGCGGCCTCCGTTATGCACTCTCCGTATGTTTGAAGTCCAGTGGGGTCGGTGTTGTTGATGGGGTCGCAGTCGGCGTAGGTGTAGTTGTTGAGTTCCTGCCGGGAGGGGTCCGGCTGGGTGAAGCCCAGGGTGAAGGTGTCCAGGAAGCGGTGGGACAGGTGCACCGTCCCGTCCTGGAACTGATAGGCGCCGGTGTAGCCGAACGGGTTCAACTCCCCCGCCCGAGTGCCTTCCAGGGTCTCACTGGTCTGCTCCCCGTAAGGGCTGTACTCGTAGACCGCGTCGGGCTCGTCAGCTTCACTGCCCTCGGCCGTGATGGCCAGGACGGTGTTCTGGTGGTCGGTGGTGTAGTGGTAGCGCTCGTCCCCAACAGCCGAAACCATCGAGATCAGTTCGCCGTCGGGACCGCGCACGTAGCTGGTGCGCTCACCGTCGGAGGCGATCCCGGCACACGCCGAGGCCTCCTCCATCACACTCGGCACGACATCGCCACAACGGTTTCAAACGACGCTCTGCTCTGCTTTGCTGCGTGGGTTCCTGATGGTACTGAGCATGTGCATGCTGGCGGCGAGAGCGAAGCACGCGTAAAAGAAGGCCGCGATCCCCAGGGCGCTGTCAGTTCCGGCCCCGTAGATCGCTTCTGTTGAGGCCCCCGCAGCGGACGGGTCAGCGTAATGGATGGCCATGACCCCAAGGACCGCGATGCCGGTACCGGCACCCAGCGCGAAGGCGCCTTCCTGGATCGCACCGGCGTCAGCGGTACGGTTCTCCGGCGCAGTACTCATGACGGCATTGGCACCGATCGCCATGACGATCCCGGACCCCAGCCCGAGAAGCATCATCCCCACCAATTCACCGGTCCCGGGAGTGGTGGCCAGCAGCAGGAATCCGAACGCGACCACCGACATGCCAACGATGATGACGTACTGCTGGGCGAACCAACCCTGCAACACGGGCCCGATGAGTCCACCGACCGCCATCGCTACGGCCAAGGGCAGGAGCGCGATTCCGGCGTCGATCGCCGAGATCCCCCCGACGACCTGGTAGCGCAGCGTCAGCAGGTAGAGCGTGCCGTTGAACACACCCAGGGTCGTCGCGATCAGCAATGCCGCGTTCGCCAGCAGACCGTTGGCCAACAGGCGCACGTCCAAGAACGGGCGCGGTAGGCGCAGCTGCCTGACCACGAACAGCACCGCGGCAATAGCGCCTGCGGCGATTGCCGTGGGACCCAACCACGGGGCGGTGTCCGGTTGGGTCAGGTCCTTCAGCCCGGCGATGAGCAGACCGACCGTTACGGCCGACAGGCCCGCGCTCAACGCGTCGAGGCTCGGCGGGTCAGGGTTGGTCGACTCCCGCAGCACGAACCCGGCCGCGATGAGGCAGACCAGCAGGATCGGCACGTTGATCCAGAACACCCACCGCCACTCGGCCAGCTCCACGAGACCGCCCCCGAGCAGTGGCCCCAAGGCCGATCCGGTACTGAAGCCGGCAGTCCAGATCCCATAGGCCAGGGCCCGCAACCTGATCCCGGGAAAGGACACTCGGATGATGGCTACCGTCCCGGCGATCAGAAGAGCGGAGCCGACCCCCTGGCCGACCCGCGCGGCGATCATCACCGCACCGCTCGTTGCCAGACCTGCCAGTGCCGCGCTGACGATGGCCACGCTCAAGCCGAGCATGTAGATGCGTTTGCGACCGAAGCGGTCGGCTGCCACCGCGCTGGGGACCAGGGAGACTCCGGCGGCCAGAGCGTAGATGTCGCCGATCCACAGGGTCTGCATCGTGTCCAAGGCCAAGGCGCTGGTCAGCTCTGGAAGCGCAATGGTCACCTTGGTCATGTCCGTGCCGCCGACGAGCATCACCACGCCGAACACCACCAGGACCGCGTACAGGTTGCGGTTCGGTGCGCGAGATGTCGCATCAGTCATCGAGAACGCCGCCCAGCGCTGGAGAACAGGGATCTACTCCAGTTCTAGGAGCATCGATCACTGGCGTCCAGGTTCAACTTTTCACCGAATCCGTGCACCATGAGTGCATGATTGATTCCCGGTTGCGCCTGTTGATCGCCGTGTGCGAGTACGGCACCGTCACCGCGGCGGCGGAAGCGCTGTATCGCAGTCCGTCCGGCGTCTCCAAGCAGCTCAAGGAGCTGGCCGCTGAATTGGACGTGGATCTGCTCGAACGCCACGGTCGCCGTGTCAGACTCACCCCCGCAGGACAGCGCCTGGTCGCCCATGCCCGCACACTCAACGCTCAGTGGGAGACGGCTCTGAGCGACACCACCGCTGCGGCCAGGCAACTGTGTGGACCGATCACCATCGGAGGGTTTCCCACGGCGATCCCCTCGCTCCTCGCCCCGGCCGCACTCCGGATGAAAGCGCACCACAAGCTGCTGGAACCGATCGTCAAGGAGGTCTACTCCAGCGAGCTCCTCACAGCTTTGGAATCGGGGTCCATCGACCTGGGACTCTTCGTCGCCAGCGAGTCAACCAGTCACATCGCGGACAGCCACGTCGAGGTGATCAGCGTCCTCGATGACCCCATCGATCTGCTCGTACCTGAAAGGCACCGCTTCGCCACCAACGACCAGATCCAGTTGGAGGATGCGGCCCAGGAGGAGTGGATCTCCGGCCATCCTCATCAAGACGCCTACATCGAGCTGTTGGCCGCGACCCGCGCGATCGGGTATGCCCCTCGGGTGGCCCACTACGCGCAGGAACTTACCGCCACCACCGCCTTGGTGGCTGCTGGTCTCGGTATCGCGGCGGTGCCCAGGATTGCCATGACCGTCCACCACCCGAGGGTGGTCCAAATCCCCCTGACCGGCAGTCAGATACCCAGACGCAGGATTCTACTCGCCCTGCGCCGCGGCTCACGGGACAACCCCCGTATCGCAGCAGCAGTTTCTTCCGTACAGGAGATGTCAAACACTCTCTGACGGCGTCAACTGAACCGTTGAGCTGGCAGAGCACACGCGGCAAGAACACGAGAATAATCGTCCGAGAAACTCGGCCACAACCATCGGACGCTTCCCCTGCTTGTGTGCTCCGTTTGTGCTCCGCACTTTTGGACCGGGACGGCGGCGGGCGGCACAACGCGGCACAGGACGGCATCCTGATTTGGATGGTGCGGGACGCAACGGCACGAAGTGACACGCGGCGGTACCCGGGCACTCCTTCTCATCCGACGGCCGCAGGTTCGAACCCTGCTAGGTGCACCACAAAACTCCTGCGCCGCACTGACCTGGCCGAGCCTTCACCGCGGTGGGTCCGGGGTGAAACCCAGGTGGGACCAGACGTCCTGCCCACGTGTCATCTATGCCGGAACTGACAAGCTCTGTCTGTCGCGGTCCCGTGACGTAAGTCGGCACCTTCAACAGGGAGTCTCCTGAGCCGTCAGCACCCCCGGGGCGGGCACACTGCACCAGGTTCAACGATGGCCCTGTCCGCGTGAGTGAAGGAAGGCGATCCCGGCACACACCGCTGGCTTCCCGGACCCGAGCCTCTCCCGCACCGCGATCAGCAACCCGCTCACCTTGCTGCCAGATCAGTACAGCGACGGCTCCTGACTCCAAGCGCGAGCGCCAAGGGTCAGAGCATCATCGCCCACCACGAAGGTCTCCAGCTCTTCCCTGCCCTGTCCGATGCGAACCTGTCCTGCACGATCGAACGCGCTGGCCCGCGCGCGGAGTCGGACGGGATCGGTCGCGGTCAGAACACGCAGGCGCCACGGTGCTCCTTCCTCCTGGGCGGGCACGGCCAGGTGCGCCATGGCGCAGGCATCACGGCGGGAACGCGTGCCGGTGTGTCCAGCCGTGTAGGAGGCCATGCGCAGCTCCGCTTGCTCCGGTAAAGCGGTGACCCCGCGAGCAGGCTCGCGGGTGGCCGGGACGGCTTCCCCCACGGCCAGGTCATCACGTATCCAGCGGGTCAGTTCCTCAGCGTCCGGAACGCCCGTGAGGAGCATCCTCCAGTCCGATGCCAGGTCGGTTCCGCCGCGCCGAAGCCAGGTGACCACCAGGGAGCGGAAGGCGGCCTCACGCCGCCGTCGCGGGAGTGCTCCCGCCTCCAGGATGTCGTGTCCGGCCCCGTGCAAGGCACGACAGTATGCCTCCACCGGTATGCGCGTGACCTCGCCGGGATAGCGGACCGAGCGGATCCGCCTCATGGCCCAGAGCAGGAAGGTCGCCGCTCCCCGGGCGAAACCCTCCACCGTTCCTTCCTGTGGCGGATGACCGACCCGTGACCCCGCCTGTCGGGGCGGGATCTGCACGTCAGCGCGGCGACCGGCACCCGAAAGGTGCCAGGAGGAGTCCTCGAGGCGCAGCGAAGCATCCCGTGCCCGCAGGACTCCCCCTGAGCCCAGACCGATGGTCACCCCTCGGGTATCGGAGCTCAAGCGCACCCCGAGGGCCGCACCTGTGTCGACGTCCGCCTCGCTCACCTCATCCAGGTGTACCACCAGCGCGGGAGGAAACACCGGTGTGCTCGCGTCGTGGTCGTAGGAGCGGACCAGGTCCAGGATGAGGAAACCGCAGAGTCGGGCACCGGACCGTTCGAGTTGGAGGTGGCGGACGGTGGACGCACCCAGGACGTAGTCATCGGCCAGATCGGTCAGTGTCTGCGGCGTCCAGCGGTAGTACACCGGGCGGACCACGCCCCGGTAGTCACGGTAGGGCTTGTTGAAAAGTGCGGGTGGGGGCTGGACCAGCGCGTCGATCCGGTGGCCGGCGAGCGCGCCCTGCTCCACCATCCAGTCCCAACGGGACAGTCCCAAGCGCGCCATCCACGCCAGGGCCGCTCGGGCACGCCGCTCCCGTGCGCGAGGGGTTCGGCCCGTCGCGGCACCCCTCTGTGTCAGGCTCAAGTGGGACACCAAGGGATAACCTTCACTAACTGACACAAGCAGGGCGAGAACAGGCAACCACCACGGTGACAATGACCAACCACGACCTCCACACCAACGATGAAGG
>NZ_BAAGZJ010000140.1:0-9250 GCF_054778635.1 Nocardiopsis nanhaiensis | reverse complement strand
GGACATCCACTCCTGGATCAGGGTGTGGAACGAGGACCCTCGACCCTATGTGTGGCACAAGACGGCCGAGGAGATCCTCGAATCCCTTGCTTCGTACTGCCGACGAATTAACGACTCAGGACACTAGCCGTACCCCTGGAGGAGCGCGGGGAAGGCGAACGGCCCGGGGTGCGCGCCCACCCCGGGCCGTTGGAGGGGAGAACCGCGGTTCTCCGGTGAGGGATCTAGTCCCAGTCCAGGCCGCCACCCGTCTGGTACTCGATCACTCGGGTCTCGAAGAAGTTCTTCTCCTTCTGGAGGTCCATCATCTCCGACATCCACGGGAACGGGTTCTCCGTCTCACCGAAGATCGGCGCCAGGCCGATCTGCTCGGCCCGGCGGTCGGTGATGAAGTGCATGTACTTCTCGCACAGCTCGGCGTTGAGGCCCAGCACACCGCGCGGCATGGTCTCGCGGCCGTAGGCGACCTCGAGCTCACAGGCCTCGGTAAGCATCTGCCGGACCTCGGCCTGGAACTCCTCGGACCACAGGTGCGGGTTCTCGATCTTGATCTGGTTGATCACGTCGATGCCGAAGTTCAGGTGGATCGACTCGTCGCGCAGGATGTACTGGTACTGCTCGGCGATCCCGACCATCTTGTTGCGGCGGCCCAGCGAGAGGATCTGCGCGAAACCGGTGTAGAACCACATGCCCTCGAAGATCACGTAGAACGCGACCAGGTCACGCAGGAAGGCCTGGTCGGCCTCGGGCGTGCCGGTGCTGAACTCCGGGTCCTCCAGGTTCTGGGTGTACTTGAGCGCCCAGGCGTCCTTCGCGGTGATCGAGGGGACCTCGCGGTACATGTTGAAGAGCTCGCCCTCGTCCAGGCCGAGGCTCTCGCAGATGTACTGGAAGGTGTGCGTGTGCACAGCCTCCTCGAAGGCCTGGCGCAGCAGGTACTGGCGGCACTCCGGGTTGGTGAGCTGCCGGTACACGGCCAGGACGATGTTGTTGGCCACCAGCGACTCGGCGGTGGCGAAGAAGCCGAGGTTGCGCTTCAGCATGAGGCGCTCGTCCTCGGTCAGCCCGTCCTTGGACTTCCACAGCGCGATGTCGGCCTGCATGGCGACTTCGGTGGGCATCCAGTGGTTGTTGCACCCGGCCAGGTACTTGTCCCACGCCCAGGTGTACTTGAGGGGCAGCAGCTGGTTGACATCGGCGCGGGCGTTGATCATCGACTTGTCGTCGACGTTGACGCGCTCCGCGTCGCGCTGGATCTCACCAAGGCCTGTGGTGGATGCGGTGTTGTTCTCGGAAACCGCGGTCATGCTCGGTGCTTTCCGTTCTCCGGTCGGACCGGTGTCGTCTGCTGGAAGTGAAGGATCGCCGGGTGGGGGCGGCGGCCGCCCCCCCCCGCCACGTCCGCCGTTACTGGCAGGCCTCGCACTCGGGGTCCTCGATGCCGCACGCCTGGCCGTCGACGATCTCGAACTCGTCCTCGGGCTCGGCGGGCGCGGCCGCCGGGGCCGGACTCGGGCTGGGGGACGGGCTGGCGGCCGGGGCGGGCGCCGCGGCCGGGGTCGCCGAGACCGCGTTGAGACGGCCGTCCGTGCCCTTCAACGTGCTCTTCTCGACGTGCGTGGCGCTCTGCGAACGCAGGTAGTAGGTGGTCTTCAGACCGGAGCGCCAGGCGTGGCGGTACAGGGCGTCCAGCTTGCGACCGCTGGGCGCGCCCATGTACAGGTTCAGGGACTGCGCCTGGTCGATCCACTTCTGTCGGCGCGAACCCGCGTCCACCAGCCAGGTCGGGTCGACCTCGAACGCGGTCGCGTACAGGGCCTTGAGGTCGTCCGGGACCCGGTCGATGTCGCCCAGGCTGCCGTCGTGCATCTTCAGCTCGGAGACCATGTCGTCGTCCCAGAGACCGCGCTCCTTGAGGTCGCGGACCAGGTAGTCGTTGACCACGGTGAAGTCGCCGGACATGTTCGACTTGACGAACAGGTTCCGGTAGACCGGCTCGATCGACTGGCTGACGCCGGTGATGTTGGCGATGGTCGCCGTCGGCGCGATCGCCATGACGTTGGAGTTGCGCATCCCGTCGGACTTGACGCGCTCGCGCAGGGAGTCCCAGTCCAGGGTCTCGCCGCGGTCCATGACGAGGTCATCACCGCCGCGGGCGTCGGCGAGCAGGTTCAGGGAGTCGATCGGCAGGACGCCCTTGCTCCACAGGGAACCGTCGAAGCTCTCGTACGCGCCGCGCTCGCCGGCCAGCTCCATGGACGCCTCGATGGCGTAGTAGCTGATCAGCTCCATGCTTTCGTCCGCGAAGGTCACCGCGCCCTCGGAACCGAACGGGGTGCGGATCTTGAACAGCGCGTCCTGGAAGCCCATGAGGCCCAGGCCGACCGGGCGGTGGCGCATGTTGGCGCGGTGAGACTCGGGGATCGTGTAGAAGTTCACGTCGATGACGTTGTCCAGCATGCGCACGGCGGTGCGGACGGTCCGGCGCAGGCGCTCGGCGTCGATGCCGTCCCGGCCCACGTGCTGGGGCAGGTTGACCGAGCCGAGGTTGCAGACCGCGACCTCGTCCTTGTCGGTGTTCAGCGTGATCTCGGTGCACAGGTTGGAGGAGTGCACCACACCGGAGTGCTGCTGCGGCGAGCGCAGGTTCGCCGGGTCCTTGAAGGTGATCCACGGGTGGCCGGTCTCGAACAGCATGGTGAGCATACGGCGCCACAGGTCCACCGCAGGCATCTTCTTGGAGACCTTGATCCGGCCGGACTCGGCTTCGGCCTCGTACTTCTCGTAGGCCTCGGCGAAGTCCTTGCCGTACTTGTCGTGCAGGTCGGGGACCTCGTCCGGCGAGAACAGGGTCCAGGTGCCCTGCTCCTCCACACGCTTCATGAACAGGTCCGGAACCCAGTTCGCGGTGTTCATGTCGTGGGTGCGGCGGCGCTCGTCTCCCGTGTTCTTCCGGAGGTCGAGGAACTCCTCGATGTCGATGTGCCAGGTCTCCAGGTAGGCGCAGACCGCGCCCTTGCGACGCCCACCCTGGTTAACCGCCACGGCGGTGTCGTTGGCGATCTTCAGGAACGGGACGACGCCCTGGCTCTTGCCGTTGGTGCCCTTGATGTGCGCACCCAGGCCGCGAACCGGGGTCCAGTCGTTGCCGAGGCCGCCCGAGTACTTCGAGAGCATCGCGTTGTTGCTGATGCCGTGGAAGATGTCCTGGAGGTCGTCGCCGACCGTCGTGAGGAAGCAGGACGAGAGCTGCGCGCGCACCGTTCCCGAGTTGAACAGGGTGGGTGTGGAGGCCATGAAGTCGAACGAGCTCAGCAGCTCGTAGAACTCGATCGCGCGGGCCTCGCGGTCGTCCTCGTTGAGCGCCAGGCCCATGGCGACGCGCATGAAGAACGCCTGCGGCAGCTCGTAGCGGACCTCGTCGCTGTGCAGGAAGTAGCGGTCGTACAGGGTCTGGATGCCGAGGAAGGTGAACTGCTCGTCGCGCTCGGCGTGCAGGGCCTTGCCCAGGCGCTCCAGGTCGAACTTGGCCAGCGCCGGGTCCAGCTGCCCGAGGTCGATACCACGGCCCACGTAGGCGGCCAGGTAGGTCGCGTAGCGGTCGGACATCTCGGTCTGGCCAGCGTTCTCGGGGACACCGCTGACGAAGGTCAGGGCCTCGGTGCGGAGCTTGTCCAGCAGCAGGCGGGCGGCCACGTAGGAGTAGTTCGGGTCGACCTCCACGAAGCTGCGGGCGGCCATGACCAGGGCCAGCTCGACCTCGTGGTCGGGGATCCCGGGGTAGAAGCCGCGGCGCGCCTCGGTGAGGACCTTGTTCGCCGAAACACCGGTGAGCCGCGCACAGGCCTCGGTAACGACGTGCTCGATCCGGTCGATGGCGGGGCGGGCGCCACCGCCGTTGTTCGGCTCGCGCCGACCGGATGCGGGCACGGCCTCGACGTCAAGGGTCATACAGCGGCTCCAACCTCAGTAAAGAAGAGTCCCGGCGGAGAACGGGGTCACGAGTGACAAGCGTGCGGGCTCACCGGAGAACCGGCGTACTGGATACGCGCGGTCCGCAGGCGGGTCGCGGCAGCTCGCCCTCGAAGCTCCGTCGTCACGCACGTGGGGGTGCGCGCCGGTGGCAGGTCTTCGGGCTCACGGGCGACCTACTCACCGTCGCTTCCCAGGACCTCGTAGGGGGTTCCCAGTGCGTGTGACGGCCTTCGTTCCCGCTTACCGCTGCGGGGCAGCCCCGGATTCCCACCGGGTTCCCTCTTGCCTCACCAGGGTCAGGAACCCCGGTGAACCACCAGCGGGACAGATACTACATCTAGGGCTTGTCACCTTGGAACACCGCAAGATGATGGCGTGTCGTAGATTTCTCGGATTCTTCGATGAGTGCCGAACATACGCGCGGAGCGTGGTATGTGCACCGCGCAGGTACCCGAATCCGGTGCACGATGGGCCGCGTTCAAACGCTTCCGGAGGGGGTCGGACACAGCCTAGAACGTCGGCGGGGCGGACACGTCCGCGGTGGCCCGAGAGAGGCACCACAAGAAGGCCTGGAGCTGCTCGGAGAGGGTCCGGATGGGACAGGGCGCAGCGCGCCTGGGACCCGGCGCGCACTCGGCCGCCTGAGAGCGGCAGAGACACACACCACGCGGCCGGGCGCGGAAGATTCCGTCGCGCCCCAGGGCTCCGGATCTCCGCGAACGCGTCGGAAAGCTCACTCCTCGTCGAGCAGGAGGTCCAGGTCGTCCTCGACCAGTCCCATGTCGGTCCTGATCCGGAACCGGATCCTCAGGAGCTCCACGAAGAGGTCGCGCGCGTAGGCGGGCTGGGACCCGCCCGTGAAACGGCGCGCACCGGCGGTCGCCCAGCGTTCGGCACCCTCGAGGTCGTCGTGCGCGTAGAGCACCTCCGCGACGTGGATGTGGGTGGGGAGCTCGACGGGCTCCCCGGCCTCCAGCCGCTTGAGGTGCTCGTGGGCCTGGTCGCGCTCGTCCAGCTGGAGCAAGGCTCCCGCGCTCAGGGCGTGCGCGTCGACCACGGTGGGGCCGCCGTCGTCGATGGCGCGCTGGTAGGCGGCACAGGCTCGCTCGAACTCCTGTGCGATCTCCCACTGTTCGCCCGAACGCACGAACAGCTCCGCACGGGTGACCTCGCTCCCGGCGTCCACCCGGTTCGCCAGATCCAGTAGCTGGGCGGCGATCCGACCGTGTTCACCGGATCGGACAGCGTGGAACTCCAGTCGGTCGAGTTCCGCCGTCGTCACGCGGGTCAACCGCATCGCCCCCATCCCCTATTCGCAATCCCACGCACCGATCAGGGCCTGGCACGCTCCAACGCCTGCCAGAACCCCTGGCGCAACCCGTCACGGACCTCGTCGCGCAACAGGTGGTCGATCGGGAGTGAGGACCCCTGGAGCAGGCGTGCCTCCAGATCCGAAGGCATCCGCGGCCTGCGGGCGAGGACCGCCTCCACCCACAGGACGGGCGCCTCACGTGCGATCGATTCCGCGAAGTCGTTCCCTTCCTTGCGCGCGACGTGCACCGCATCATCAACGGTATGCGTGGCGGGGCCGGTCTGCTGGGCATATCCAGGACTAGGGCTGGATTCCTGGTAGGGACCGGCACCGAACCGGCGGTCGTACTCGGGACCAGTAGGTCGCCCTCCCCCGTGCGGGGGCGAGGCGGCACCGCTGTACGCGGTGTCAGTTTCCGTACTGGTCCCATAGGTAGGGTTTGCGTCTGCCCCACCTCCGAAACCGGGTTCCTCGCCTGGTCCGGGTCCGAACCTCGGGTCCTGCTGGGGAGGCGGAGCATCCCTCCTCGGCGGCACCTGCTGGTGGTCGGCGAAGGAGTTCTGCGGCCCGGTCCCGCTGCCGAACGCCGCCTGCGGCCCCGTTCCGTTGAAGGCTTGCTGGGGTCCGGTCATCGGTGGCCCTTGGCCGGGCGCCGGTCTGCCAGGGAGCCCGTAGACCCCCGGCTCCGCGCCGCGCATGGGCTGGTGCCCTCCGGTACCGGGTGGCCCGTAACCGCCTTGGCCGCCCTGCACCGGGTGCCCGGCCTGGGGTGGATGGCCTGCCTGGCCCGGATGACCGCCCTGGGGCGGATGGCCTCCCTGAGGCGGCGGACCGCCCTGAGGGGAGTGGCCGTTCTGGGCCGGATGCCCTCCGGTGGCACCGGGGTAGGCCCCGGTGCCGTTCACCCCGGGCGGAACCTGTCCGCCCGAGGGGAAGCCGTTGGCGTCGATCGCGCCCGGCGGCGTGTTCTCCGCCCCCGGCCCGGCCAGGTGGTCGACACCCCGCTGTTCCGCTATTGAGCGGCGCATCGCACGCAGCTGCTCCATAGCGCTGCCCTGGGGTACCGACTGGCCTCCGGTGCCCGTGAACATCGCCTCGAGCCCGCCGGTGGAGGTGTTGACCGGCTCGACGCGACCGGTGTTCGCGGCTGCGGGCTGGCTCGGCGGCTCCTGCGCGGGCCGGGCACGGCCGTTCGCGAAGGGCGTGGTGGTCTTGGCGGCGTTCTCCTGGGTGGAACCACCGTTGGAGAGGAGGTTGACGTGGGGGCGGAGGTGCCCGGCGCCGATCTCGATGAGGTCGTCGCACTCCCTGCGCAGTGCGCGGGAGATCGTCCAGTTGCCTTCCACGGAGATGTGCACGACGGTCACGCGCACACCCATGTCCTGAACGTCCGCGACCACGGACGCCATGTCCTCATCGCCGCTGACCAGGACCGCGTCGCACAGGACACCGGTGCGGGCGAGGGTGGCGAGGTCGCGCTGGACGTAGCTCTCCACTCCCTCCCTGCGGCCGGGCCGTATGCGGGCGGCCCGGAACTTGATCCCGGGGATGTCCGCGATGCCGTCCTGCTCCTGCGCCCGCCGGTCGTCGGCGACCGCCTCGTACCAGTAGCAGCGCAGGAGCGGCAGCCCCGTCCGGTCTCGCGCGACCTCGTTGAGGAACTGGACGAGACCGGAGTAATCCCAGGCGACGGAGTCCCGGTTACGGGTTCCGTGCACGGCCATCGCGCCGTCGGCGAGAAGGTATCCCGCGTCGACGAACAACGCGCAGCGGTCCACGTGTCACCGCCCCCTTCCCTTCGATCTCTGGGGCCATTTCCATGGCCGGGGCACAGCCTAGCCAAGTCTGTCTCGTTTTGTGCGCGACAATTAAATACCCCTAGTTACGGCTCGACTACGCAAAGCGCGTTTCCTGGGTGGCTCGCGGTGTTCCGGTCATCTCGGGGTCACGGAAACCCCGCGCGATCGTCAACATCAGGTGCGCATCGGGGCCGTCAGCGCGACGGCCCCGACCAACAGGGCGTCCTGCCCGGACGGGATTCGGATTTCCGATTCACGTCCAAGTACTGCGTCGAATCGGACCACGTCGGTCCCGAAGGTCATCGGATCACCGACCACTCCGCGCGCGGAACTCACGAAGGCGTTGTCGATGCTGCCGTACCCCTCCGTCGGCGCGACCGGTGTCCCGTCCACCGTCACCCGGTCTCCGCCGAGATCGGCGTCGCCCTCCCAGACCACGGCGTCGAACCGGGTCGGCACCGATTCCGGCAACAGGCCGGACACAGGGAACCGTGCACCCTCCGGGTCCTGGAAGACGGCGGTGCTCTGGTCCAGGACCATCGCCTGCTGGTACCCGTCCACCGCCGGATCCTCCAGCACCACCACCATGCTCCAGCCGGCGTGGACCCCCCGGCCCTCCGTGGCCGGGATGTCACCGACCCACCACTCGCCGCTGCCCCCTTCGCGCACCAGCTCGGTGACGTCGGCGAACGCCTGGTAGGCCCGATAGCCGGGCAGGTCGACCACCCCGGTGTCGGCGGCGGCGACCGTCGTGTAGGCGGCCATGCCCGGACCCTTGATCCGAGCGGTCGGCGCCTCCGGACTGCCCGCCGCGGAGAAGTACAGGCCGGCCCAGCGCACCGAACCACCGGCGGGGAGTTCCCAGGTGGCGGAGCTGGAGGAGGTCGTCGTGGGGTCCCAATCGCGGTCGAGGGGCGCCATCACCCAGTTGTCGTTGTCGATCTGGTCACCGACCCGTTCGCGTGCGTCCGCGCAGGGCCCCGGCTTCTCCTCGGATTCCTCGTCACCTTCCCCCTCCTCCTCGGGATCCCCGGTGTACCCCTCGTCGGTCGGGCCGGGGGAGGGTACTCCGGGCGTGTCGGGGCCGTCGGTTCCGGGCGCCGCCTCCGAGTCGGCCCCCTCCCCGCCGGACCCGTCGCCGTCGGGTTCTTCGGGAACATCGTTGTCGGATCCGTCCTCGGACCCGCCGAGAACACCATCGTCCCCGAGGACATCACCGACCCCGTCCGTCACATCCGTGCCGGGATCGGCCTGCTCTGACGGGGATCTGCGCAGGTCGGCGTCGCCCTCCCCTTCCGGAGGCACGCTGGGAGCACCTTCCGGCGCGGGCGCGCTCTCCGGGCTTCCCGGGGCGTCCGGGGCGTCCGGGTTCTCGCCCAAGGGGGCCTCGTCCCCGGGGGTCTCCGAGTCGCGCGGCCACCCCCACCACGGCCAGGGCCAGCCGCCCTCCGGCTTCTCCGGCTCGGTGCAGGTCATCAGGGAGTTGCCCACGGACTCCGTGCGCACCGGCCCCGCCGTGGCGTAGCGGGCGGCGGTCCCTTCCGGGTTCACCCCGCGCTCACCGGTGGCGCTGAAGCTCACCTCTCCGGAGGAGACCACCACGCTGGCGGGCACGTCCACGTCGGCGCCGGGCGCCACCCGGACGTCGAAGAACTGGGTGCTGCTCTCCCCTTCGTCCATCGCGGAACGGTGGCATGCGCCGCCGCCGCTCCCGGCCGAGCAACCCCAGTCGCCTTGGCCGTCCGCCATCGGTACGGCGTTGCCCGCCCCACCGGAGGAGACCATCTCCACGCCGGGCGGCAGGCTGATCTCCGCGACCACGTCCTCGGCCGTGGCCGCACCCGTGTTGAGCACGTCCAGCACCATGATCCCGTCGCCACCCGGGACCAGCGATCCGACCGGGTCGATACCGGCCGCGAACTCGGGTTCGGGCTCCTCGGGCTCCTCAGGTTCTTCGGGCTCCTCGGGGGCCTCGGGCTCTTCCGGCTCTTCGGGAGCTTCGGGCTCTTCCGGTTCTGCGGGGGCGGGCGGTTCCGGGGCTGGAACCTCGGCGGCGGGGATGTCCGCGGGCGGTGCCGGGACCGGTTCCGGGGCGTCCGGGGACTCGGGTTCCGGCGGGTCGTCCTCGGGCGGGTCGTCCTCGGGCGGGGCGGGCGGCGGGTCG
>NZ_BAAGZJ010000139.1:0-10604 GCF_054778635.1 Nocardiopsis nanhaiensis | reverse complement strand
TGCCGGACCCGGGCGAGCCGCCCGCCGCACCCGCCGCCCCCGCGCACGCCGAACTCGCCTCCGGGCCGCTCCCGCCCCCGGCGGCGGATCCCGCTGAGGTGCCCCTGCCGATGGGTCTGACCCGGCGCGAGGCGGAGGTGCTGACCCAGGTGGCCAAGGGCTTGAGTAACCGGCAGATCGGCGAGGCGCTGTTCATCTCCGCCAAGACGGTGAGCGTGCACGTCACCAACCTCATGGGCAAGCTGGAGGTCACCAACCGGACCGCCGCCGCGGCCCGGGGCCGCGAACTGGGGCTGGTGTGACGGGGCCGGAGCGCCCGCCGCCCCTCCCCGGCATACTGGGCGCCATGTCCCCCTCCGACTCCGCCTCCGGGCACGCTCCGACGCCCGCCTTCGTCGGCCGGGGCCCGCACTTGGACCGGCTCCTGACCGAGGCCGCGGGGGTGGCGGGAGGCCTCTCGCACGCGACCCTGCTGCTGGGTGACGCGGGGATCGGCAAGACGCGGCTGATCGCGGAGTACCTGGAGCGCAGCCCGCTGGCCCAAAGCGCTGTCGGCGGCTGCTTGGAGATGGGTACGGAGGGCGTGGCGTTCGCGCCGTTCGCGTCCGTGGTGCGCCAGCTGGTCCGCGACGGCGTGACAGGTGGTGGAGCAGCGGGTACGGCCGGGGGTGAGCTGGCCCGTCTGGTGCCGGGGCTGGGTGCGGCGCCCGCGGCCACCGAGGAGAGCCGCGCCCGCCTGTTCGAGGCGGTGCTGACCCTCCTGGAGGAGCGGTCCAGGCCCGGCGGCCTGGTCGTGGTGGTGGAGGACCTGCACTGGTCGGACGCCTCCACGCGGGACCTGCTGGTCTTCCTGATACGCAACCTGGACACCGCCCCGGTGCACCTGGTGGTCTCCGTCCGCTCCGACGACCTGCACCGCACGCACCCGCTGCGCCGCCTCCTCCCGGACCTTGAACGGCTCCCCAGGGTCTCGCGGCTGGACCTTGCCCCCTTCTCCCGGGGCGAGGTCGCCCAGCAGGCCGCCGCCCTGGGGCACAGCAGCACCGATCCGGACCTGCTGTTGGAGCGCAGCGGCGGCAACCCGCTGTTCGTCGAGTCCTTCCTGTCCGATCCCGACCCACTCGGCACGGCGCTCCCGGACGGCCCCCGCGAACTCCTCCTCCGAGCCGTCGAACCCCTCCCGGAGGCCACCCGCCGAGTCCTCGGCCTGGCCTCGGTGGCCGGAGACCGGGTCGACCACGTCCTGCTCGCCGAGGTCGCCGACCGCTCGGGACTCTCCGAGGACGAGCTGGACCAGGCGCTGCGCCCGGCCATCGACGCCCGGGTCCTGCGCACCACCGGTACCGGGTACGTGTTCCGGCACGCGCTGCTCGCCGACGCCGTCTTCGACGACCTCATGCCCGGCGAGCGCGTACGCGCCCACCGCCGTTACGCGGACGCAGCCGAGCAGGGCCTTCCCGGGCTGACCTCCGGCGAGTCGGCCGCCCACCTGGCCCGGCACGCCTACGCCGCCCACGACCACCCCCGTGCCCTCACCGCCGGTTGGGAGGCCGCCGGCCACGCAGTCGCCACCGCCGCCCACCCCGAGCACCTCGCCCTGCTCGAACGGGTCCTGGAGCTGTGGGAGCTGGTGCCCGACGCCGCCGAACGCCTCGGCCTGCCGTACGGCGAACTGCTCCGCCGCACCTGCCTGGCCGCCCAGGTCTCCGGGAGCCTGCGCCGCGCGGTCGCGCACGCCTCCGCCGGGCTGCGCGAGACCGACCCCGCCGCCGAACCCGAACTCACCGCCGGGCTGCTGTTCGCCCGCGGGCGTGCCCTCAAGGACCTGGGCCGCTCCGACGCCCTCGAGGACCTGCACGCCGCCGACGAGCTCCTGCCTGAGGAGCACCCCGGACGCCCGGCGGTGGCCACCGCCACCGCCACCGTCCTCATGCTCTTGGGCCGCGACGAGGAGGCGGAAGAGGCGGCGCGGCGGGCGGTCGGTGTGGCACAGCGGGCGGGCGACCGGGTCAACGAGGTGGACGCCCTCATGACCCTTGCCTCCCTGGCTTCCCTCTGGGACAAGGGGTACTCGCTGGGGACCGACCCGGCCGACGGTTCGGCCAGCTGGCCGGCCAGCCGGTCGGTCCGGGGCCCGGCCGACGCGGACCTGTTGCGCCGCGTGGTACGGATCGCTCAGGAGACCGGTCAGGTGCAGTTGGAGGTGCGCGGTTGGCGCCACCTGTCGGCCCACCTGGCCCACGACCTGCGCCTGCAGGAGTCCTACCGGGCAGCCGAGCGAGGGCTGGAGCGCTGCGCTGAGCTGGGGGTGCTGCGCACCCAGGGGCTGGGCTGCGCGAGCGCGATGGCCAGCCAGCTCAACAACATGGGCCGGACCGGGGAGGCGTGGGAGCTGCTGCGCCTGTTCCCCCACGGCCAGGAGCGCGAGGAGGCCCGGGTCCGGTCCCTGATGTCCCTCCTCTGCACCTTCCGCGGCGAGTGGCAGCAGGCACAGGAAGCCCTCGACACCTTCGTCCGGCTGCTGCCCAGGGACGTCTCCACTCCCATGGAGTACCTCAACTACTACTACTCCGCCATGTACCTGCGTATGTGCCGGGGCGAACTCATCGCGGCGGCCCGCGTGGTGGAGGAGGGCCAAGCCGACATCGGCATGCTGGACTCGGGCCGTTTCTACTTCCACGGGCTGGCCGTGGTCGGTGAACTGGTCGCCCGGCTGCGGCGGTTGAGCGACCCCGAGGCCGCCCGTCTGGCCGAGTTCCTCACCGAAAGACTCGGCGCCAACCTGCGGCACGACCGGGGCGAGATCACATCCCTGGGTCTGTTGGGCCGCCGGATCCTGCTCGGCTTCCTGGCCACCGACCCTGTCGAGTCACTCGCCCACATGGAGGAGGCGATTCCCGTCGCGGAGTCCGCCCATCACTGGGGCCTGCTCAGCACCAGCTTGAGCGGGGCCCTGCGCGCCGCGTACGAGGTGGGGGAGGACGTCCGGGCACGGGAGTTGCTGGAGCGCTACGAGCGCCTGGCGGACGAGGACGACGTGTTCCTGCTCAGGCAGGAACTCGCCGATCTGCGCGCCCTGCTGGAGCCGGGTTCCGAGCCGGAGGCTCCCCGGGCCGCCCCGGCCGCCCTGCCCTCCGGGGTCACGCCGCGCGAGGCCGAAGTCCTGGCCGAAGTCGCCAAGGGGCTGAGCAACCGGGAGGTGGGCGAGGCGCTGTTCATCTCCGCCAAGACGGTGAGCGTGCACCTGACCAACCTCATGGCCAAGCTCGGCGCGGACAACCGCACCGCAGCCGTGGCCAAGGGCCGCGAGCTCGGGCTGCTCTGATCCCGGCCCCAGCCCCCGCACTCCCATCAGCCCGGTCAGAAACCCGGCCACCAGCAGGGGCCGCCCCGCGACTGACCCGGCCGACCGCAACGCAACCGAGGCCCTGACCTCGCCGCCGAACACGCCCCGTTGGGCATACTGGCCTCTATGTCCCCCTCGGAGCCCGCGGCCCTCGTCGGCCGGAAACCGCACCTCGACCGCCTTCTCTCCGACGCCGCCCAGGCCAGGGAGGGGGAGTCGAGGGCGGTCCTGCTCTGCGGTGACGCGGGGATCGGCAAGTCCCGGCTGCTGGAGGAGTACCTGGACCGCACGTCCCTGGAACACGCGGCGCTGGGCGGCTGCCTGGAGCTGGGCACCGAGGGCATCGCCTTCGCACCCTTCACCGCGCTCCTGCGCCACCTGGTCCGCGGGGACGGTGAGACGGTGGAAGCCGGGAGCGAGCTCACCCGGCTCCTCCCCGGGCTGGGGCAGACCCCCGCGGCGCTGTCCGGGGCGGACGACAACAGCCGCGCCCGCCTGTTCGAGGCGGTGCTCACCTTCCTCGAAGAGCGCGCGAAGCCGGACGGGCTCAGCCTGGTCATCGAGGACCTGCACTGGTCGGACGCCTCCACGCGGGACCTGCTGGTCTTCCTGCTGCGCAACCTCGGCGCCGTCCCGGTGCACCTCGTGGTCTCAGTCCGCACCGACGACCTGCACCGCACCCATCCGCTGTGGCCCCTGCTCCCCGAGCTGGCACGGCTCGCCAGGGTGACCCGCCTCGACCTCGGGCCCCTCTCCCGGGACGCGGTCGCCGAGCAGGCCGCCGCCCTGAACGGCACCGGCCTGGGACCCGCGGACCTGGACCTGCTGTACGAGCGCAGCGGCGGCAACCCGCTCTTCGTCGAGTCCTTCCTGGCCAACCCGGTCAGCGGCACCGTGCCCGACGGCCCCCGGGCACTGCTCATGCGTCGCGTCGAACCCCTCTCCGCCACCGCCCGCAAGGTCCTGGGCCTCGCGTCGCTGGCGGGGGACCGGGTCGACCACGGCCTGCTCGCCGAGGTCGCAGACCTCTCGGGGATCTCCGAGGACGACCTGGACGAGGCGCTGCGCGCGGCCGTCGACGCCCAGGTCCTGCGCACCACCGGTACCGGGTACGTGTTCCGGCACGCTCTGCTCGCCGAGGCGGTCAAGGGCGACCTGCTGCCGGGCCAGCGGGTGCGCGCCCACCGCCGCTACGCGCAAGCACTCGACGCCGGGGTGCCCGGCCTGCCCCGTGCTCAGACGGTCGCCCAGCTGTCCCACCACGCCTACGCCGCCCACGACCACCCCCGAGCCCTGAGCGCGGCCTGGGAGGCGGCCGACCGGGCCGCGGCCTCCGCCGCCTACCCCGAACACCTGGAGCTGCTGGAGCGGGTCCTGGAGCTGTGGGAGCTGGTCCCCGGCGCCGCCGAACTCCTGGACCTGTCCCACAGCGAACTCCTGCTGCGCGTCTGCCTGGCGGCGCAGTTCGCGGGCAGTCTCCACCGTGCGGTCGACCACGCCACCGAGGCGCTCGCCGAGCTCGACCCGGCCGCCGAGCCGGAGACGGTGGCACGGCTGCTGGTCGCCCGGGCCTGGGCGTACAAGGAACTCGGCCGTACCGCCGCCCTGGACGACCTGCGGGCCGCCGCCGATCTCCTGCCCGAGGGGCATCCGGAGCGGGCGGCGGTGAGCGCGACGACCGGTTCGGTCCTCATGCTGCAGGGGCATGGCCCGGAGGCCGAGGAGGCCAGTCGCGCCGCGGTCGAGGAGGCACGCCGGAGCGGCGACCGGACCAGCGAAGCCGACGCGCTCATCACCCTGGGCAGCCTGTTGGACGTCACCGGTTCCGACGAGGCCCTGGAACTGCAGCTCGAGGGGTTGCGTATCGCCCGGGACCTGGGTGACGTCACGGTGGAGCTGCGCGGGATCAACAACCTGGGCGGCAGCCACAGCACCCGGCTCGAGTACGACGAGTGGCTGGTCCGTGCTCAGGAGGCGGTGGACCGCTGTGCCGAACTGGGCGTCCTTCGCAGCCAAGGGCAGGGGTACGTCAACGGGATGGTCGCCGCGCTCACCGCTCTCGGGCGGTTTGACGAGGCGTGGGAATGGCTGCGCGCCAACGCGACGGCCGCGGACCGCGACGGCGCCCGCCGCCAATCGCTCCTGGCCCAGCTGTACATGCTGGAGGGTGACTGGAGAGCCGTCCAAGAGGCGATCGACGAGTTCGGCCGATTGCTGCCCAAGGACACGTCCTCACCTCTGGAGTACATGTCCCAGTACTACTCGCGGCTGTTCCTCCTGCTTTACGGCCCGGAGGAACGCCTGACCGAGGCGGCCCGGCTGATCCTCGCGGGGGAGGCCGATGTCGGTATGGTCTCGCGGGTCCGGATCAGCGTCAGCGGCCTGCCCAAGCAGGCGAGTGTGGTCTGTCGGCTGCGGCGCAGGGGGGCACCCGGAGACCACGAGCTGGCCGAGGAAATCGCCGGGCTCCTGCTGCGGGTGCTGTCGGGGGATGACTGGCCGACCGGGCCGATGGGGGAGCTGGCCCTGCACAGCTGCCGGGCCTTACTGGAGACGGATCCGGACCGGTCCCGGGTCCACTGGGAACGGGCTCTGCCGCTGGCCGAACGGGCCACCCGGTTCGACTACACGGTGTTTCTCCACGAGGCCTTTCAGGCCGCCCATGGGGCGGGCGAGACGGGGAGGGCACGGGACGTGTTGGAACGGGCCGAAGGCGTACTGGCCGGATTGGACGTTCACCTCGTGCGCCGGTTGGTGGGCGAGATGCGCGAGGCGCTCCGGTCGGCTCCGGGTTCGAAGGCACCGGAGGCCCTCCCCGCCGGGCTGACCGCGCGCGAGGCGGAGGTTCTGGTGGAGGTGGCCAAGGGGTTGAGCAACCGGGAGGTGGGCGAGGCGCTGTTCATCTCCGCGAAGACGGTGAGCGTGCACGTCAGCAACCTGATGGGCAAGCTGGGGGTCACCAACCGCACGGCCGCCGTGGCCCAGGCCAGGGAGCTGGGCCTCGGATAGCCGGGGCGGGAGCGGCTGCGCGGTCGGCCGCGGAACGGCCGGGTTTCGGCATACTGACCTCTATGCCCTCTTCGGATTCCCCGGCCCTCGTCGGCCGGAAACCGCACCTCAGCCATCTCCTCTCCGATGCCGCGCAGGCCAGGGAGGGGGAGTCGAGGTCGGTACTGATCCGCGGTGACGCGGGGATCGGCAAGACGCGGCTGATCGCGGAGTACCTGGAGCGCACCCCGTTGGCCCGCAGCGCTGTCGGCGGCTGCTTGGAGATGGGTACGGAGGGTGTGGCGTTCGCGCCGTTCGCGTCGGTGCTGCGCCAGCTGGTGCGCGAAGGAGGGGTGGGGGACGCCGCCGGGGGTGAGCTGGCCCGTCTGGTGCCGGGGCTGGGTGCGGCGCCCGCGGCCACCGAGGAGAGCCGCGCCCGCCTGTTCGAGGCGGTGCTGACCTTCCTGGAGGAGCGGTCCAGGCCCGGCGGCCTGGTCGTGGTGGTGGAGGACCTGCACTGGTCGGACGCTTCTACCCGGGACCTGCTGGTCTTCCTGCTGCGCAACCTGGACACCGCCCCGGTGCACCTGGTGGTGTCGGTGCGCTCCGACGACCTGCACCGCACGCACCCGCTGCGCCGCCTCCTCCCCGAGCTGGAGCGGTTGCCCAGGGTCTCGCGGCTGGACCTTGCCCCCTTCTCCCGGGGCGAGGTCGCCCAGCAGGCCGCCGCCCTGGGGCACAGCAGCACCGATCCGGACCTGCTGTTGGAGCGCAGCGGCGGCAACCCGCTGTTCGTCGAGTCGTTCCTGTCCGAGCCCGATCCCTCGACCGCGCTCCCGGACGGGCCCCGGGAGCTTCTGCTGCGGGCCGTCGATCCCCTGCCCGGGCCGGTCCGTAAGGTCCTCGGCCTGGCCTCGGTGGCGGGGGACCGGGTCGAGCACGTCCTGCTCGCCGAGGTCGCAGACCTCTCGGGGATCTCCGAGGACGACCTGGACGAGGCGCTGCGCGCGGCCGTCGACGCCCGGGTCCTGCGTGCCACAGACACCGGGTACGTGTTCCGGCACGCGCTTCTCGCAGAGGCGGTCAAGGCCGAGCTCCTGCCGGGGCAGCGGGTGCGGGCCCACCGGTGCTACACGGAGGTGCTCGGCGCCGGGGTGCCCGGCCTGTCCCGCGCGGAGACGGTCGCCCAGTTGTCCCGCCACGCCTACGCCGCTCACGACCACCCCCGGGCGCTCACCGCCGCTTGGGAGGCCGCCGACCACGCCGCCGCCTCCGCCGCCCACCCCGAGCACTTGGAACTGCTTGAACGGGTCCTGGAGCTGTGGGAACTGGTCCCCGACGCCGCCGACCGGCTGGACGTGTCCCACGACGAGCTCCTACTGGAGGTCTGCCGGGCGGCGCAGGTCGCGGGCAGTCTGCGCAGGGCGGTCGACCACGCCACCGAGGCGCTCGCCGAGCTCGATCCCAGCACGGAACCCGAGTTGGCGGCCCGACTGCTGGTCGCCAGGGCCTGGGCCTACAAGGACCTGGGGCGGAACGGGGCCTTGGACGACCTGCGCGCCGCCGCGGCCCTCCTGCCCGAGGGTCACCCGGAGCGGGCGGCGGTGAGCGCCACGACCGCTTCGGTGCTCATGCTGCTGGGACGGAGCTCGGAATCCGGGGAGGCCGCCCGGGCTGCGGTCGAGGAGGCCCGCCGTGGCGGGAACCGGGCCAGTGAGGCCGACGCGCTCATCACCTTGGGCAGCCTCGGGGACGTGTTCGCCACCGACGCATCCCTGGAGATGCTGGGCGAGGGCGTGCGCATCGCCCGGGAACTCGGCGAGATCCAAGTCGAGCTGCGCGGCCTCAACAACATCGGCGTCCACTACCGTTACCGCCTGCGTGTCGAGGACGCACTCAGTAGCAGCCTGGAAATCCTCGACCGCTGCGCCGAACTGGGCGTCCTGCGCAGCCAGGGGGTCGGCTACAGCACCGGAGCGGCCGGGCTGCTCCACTCCTTGGGAAGGCTCGACGAGGCCTGGCGGATGCTGGACCGCTTCCCGCTGTCCGAGGACCGGGATGAGGCCCGGCGGCAGGCCCTGCTCGCCGACTTCCTCGTCGTGGCGGGGGAATGGGAAGCGGCGCGGCGGGCCATCGACACCTTCGTCCAGCTCATGCCCAGGGCCACCTCCACACCGATGGAGTACATGAGCCTCTACCTCGCCGAAATGCGCCTGCTCATGTACGGGCCGGGTGAGCGCCTCGAGGAAGCGGCACGGCTGGTACTGGAGGGCGAGGCCGACATCGGGCTGCTCTCCCAGACCAAGTTCAGCTTCACCGGGATCAGTATCTCCGCCGAGCTCGTCTGGAGGCTCCGCCACCGGGGCACGGTAGAGGACGCATCCTTGGCGGAGGAGCTGGCGGTGCGCCTTCCGCCCGTGCTGGGCGATGACGACTGGCCGGTCGCACCCATCGGCCGGATGGTCTGGAACACCTCGTGGGGATTCCTGGAGCCGGACCCCGCCAAAGCACTCGTCCACTGGAAGGAGGCGCTCTCCCTCGCCGAACGCGCCGACCGGACGGGCCTGGTCCGCAACCTGTACGGCGCCTTCTGGGCGGCCCGCGCCGCGGGTGAGCACGCCTACGCGCGGGAGCTGCTGGACCGGGCCGAGACCGTGCTGGCCGGGTTCGACGTCCATCGCGTGCGCCAGTTCGTGGGCGAGATGCGCGATGCCCTCGGCGGCGCCCCCGCCCCCGCGGAGCCGTCCGTGCTCCCCTCCGGGCTGACCGCGCGCGAGGCCGAGGTTCTGGCGGAGGTGGCCAAGGGGCTGAGCAACCGGGAGGTGGGCGAGACGTTGTTCATCTCCGCGAAGACGGTGAGCGTGCACGTCACCAACCTGATGGGCAAGCTGGGGGTCACCAACCGCACGGCCGCCGTCGCCAAAGCCCGAGAGCTCGGCCTCGCCTAGTTCGGCTCGGCCTCGCTCGGGCGGTGGCGCGAGGGGCCAGCTGGCCGCGCGGCTCAGGCGCGGGAACCCGCCCGGCTGATCCGGGCGAGGGAAGCTTCGACGTCCACCGAGCCGGCGGGCTGGTTGTAGGGAAGCTTGGCCAGCAGGTGGGCCATACCGCAGGTGTTGGTGAGACCGGCGAAGGTCAGACCGGCGCCCACGAAGGCGGCGACGAACAGGGCGGGGGTCCACGCCAGGCCGACCAGAGCCGAGACCAGCACCAGGGAACCGGCGACCAGGCGCACCTGGCGCTCCAGGGCCCAGCGTTCCCGGCCGCGGACGGCGGGGGCGTCGGTGGCGGTCCAGGCGTTCATCCCGCCGGTCATCACGACGGAGTCGGTCAGTCCCGCGGCGGCCAAGGCGTTCTGGGCCTGCTCGGCGCGCGGGCCGGACTGGCACACCAGGACGATCTGTTCGGAGGCGTCCCTGGACACGCGCTCGGCGTGCGTGTTGAGATCGCTCAGGGGGAGGTTGACCGCGCCGGGGATGCGCACGCTCTCGAACTCAGCTGGGGTGCGCACGTCAACCAGTAGCGGTGCGGAGTTGCTGTCGACCTGTGCTCGTACTGTGGAGACGTCGACGGTCTTGCTCATGTGTGTGGCTCCCGGAGGTGGAGTCGGGCAAGGTCAGGGCAGGGCGGCTGGAGGGGCCTGAGTGGATTAGTCGACCACCCTGGTAGGCAATACTACCCCCAGGGGTATGTGACGTGCTGGTCACCGACTTCGGGAATACCGGAGTGACCGGCGAATCGGCTGATGCTGACCCGGGGCGAGCGGGGCCGTGGCCGGAACCAGCCAGACCCCCGAGACCACGGGCTCCGGTCCACGCGGGTGCGCTATGGTTCGCACCCATGAAATACCTCTTCCTCATCGTCGGCGGCCTCATGGCTGTCGGAACCTTCTTCTACTCAGCTGACCAGGAGAACCCGATCGGGATGGCGCTGGCTGCCATGGCTTTGATGATCGGCGGCATCGTCGGTGGCCAGCACGATTTGGCTATGGTCCTCCGTCAGCTCGTGGTGAAGTTGTCCCCGCAGCAGCTCGGGCCGCAGGCCCACCAGCACCCCCAGCCCCATCCCCAGCAGCAGCCGCACGCAGGTCCCCAGTACGGGCAGCACCGCTGACTCATATGTTCTGCGGAGAATTCGGGGGCGGGGTTTCCCTGCTGGTGCGGGTGGTTTCCCCGTTTCCTGCCGCTTGATGGTGGCCGTCTCCGCTGCGCGCCTCAAGGTCGTCGCCATCGAGCGCTTCGCGCGTCAGTGGCGCTCCACCTTGACCCGCTTC
>NZ_BAAGZJ010000138.1:0-10832 GCF_054778635.1 Nocardiopsis nanhaiensis | reverse complement strand
GAGCGGGCAGTGGACCGGGACCCCGAACGAGGCTCTGGACTGCGCGTGTGGTGTCCACCTCGCCGATCTCGGGGAGCACTGACAGTAGTCAGCACTCCCCGAAGGACTTATGAATCGCTGCACTAGGGAACTCCGCGGCACCGGGTCAGGCCGCGTCGGCTTTGTGTTCCAAGGTCCCGGGCACGGCCGTGGGGAAGCGCCGGACGCAGAGCGCCATGGCGGTCAGGGCGAGCAGGCCGATCGCGGCGGCGGTCGCCGTCACCCCCGCTCCCCCGTACCCGGCGACGACGGCGCCGCCGACCGCGCCGGCCACCGCCGTCCCTACGTAGAGACCGCCGGTGTTCAGGGCGAGGGCCTCGGTGCCCGCGTCCCCGGCCAGTCCCAGCAGCCGGGCGCTCATGGGGGCCGCGAAACCCCAGGCGGCGAAACCCCACAGGGCCAGCGTGAACGCCAGGGCCCACACCGGGACGCTGCCCGCACCGAGGTATCCGAGCGCGGCCAGGACCAGGCTGGTCGCGACCATCCCCGCGAAGCTGACGAGGAGGATCCGGTCGGCGCCCCACCGGTCGGTGGCCCGGCCGCACACGAGGGTTCCGACGGCGCCAGCGGCACCCACCACCGCGATCAGCGGGGCCAGGGCCACCCCTCCGGCCCCGGTGAGGTCCCGGGTGAGCGGAGCGATGTAGGTGTAGACCATGAAACCGGAGCTGGCGCCCATGACGGTGCTGGCCACGCAGGTCAGGATGGCCGGTCGGCCCAGCTGGCGCAGCTGCTGGCGGACCCCTGCCTCCGGGGCGCCGGGCAGGGCCGGCAGGCGCAGGACCGACGCGGCGAGGACCGCCAAGGTGAACAGGGCCACGGCCACGAAGGCCGAACGCCACCCGAGGACGGAGCCGAGGAAAGCGCCGATCGGCACTCCCAGGAACAGGGAGACGGTCAGGCCGGCAGCGACCGTACCGACGGCGCGCCCGGTCCGTTCCGCGGGGGCCAGCCGGGCCGCCATGGAGAAGGCTGCGGGGGTGAGCACCGCGGCGATCAGCGCGGTGGCCACGCGCATCGCCATCAGGGTGGCGTAGGTGGGAGCCAGGGCAGTGACCAGGTTGGCGAACGCGAACAGGGCGAGCCCGCTCAGGAGCAGGGTTCGGCGCGGGAACCGTGCGGTCGCCACGGCGAGCGGCGGGGCGGCCACCGCGTAGGTGAGGGAGAAAACCGTCACCAGCTGTCCGGCGGCGGCGACGCTGACGTCGAGTTCGTGGGCGATGGCGGGCAGGAGTCCGGCGATGACCAGGTCGTCGGTCCCGACCGCGAAGGCGGTCAGGGCCAGGCACACCAGCCATCCGGAACGGAGCGTGTGGGGTGACATGCCAGCACGCTAGAACCCTGACGCTGGTGTCAACGTCAAGCCCGAACCCGGGGCGCCCGGGCAGCCGGGGCGCTCCTGAGGATGCGTCCGGAGCTCAGGTGACCAGGGCACCCAGGATGACGATGAGCATGATCATACCGAGCACCACCGGCAACAGCCAGCGCTGTTTCCTGTTGTTGGTGAGCATGCTCATGACGTGCCCCGCTCCGGTGCTCGTTGGGATTCGCTACCCCAGGGTAGTCCCCAGGTCCGGGCGGTTCGGTAGCGGTCCTGCCTGCCGGGGCGGCTCTCCACCAGGTGGACGCGGTCGGCCCGCCAGCCGGTGGCCACCACAGGACCGAGAGCACGCAGGGCCTCGGTGAGGTCCCGGGGCGGCCGGGCCCGGGCCAGGGTGATGTGCGGCACGAACGGTCGTGACTCAACGGGCACCCCCGCGCCGCGGGCTGCGTCGCGCACCGCGCCCGCGAGCTCGTGCAGCCCCTCCCCCGTCACCCCGCACCAGAGCACCGAGGCCCGCTGCGCCCGGCCTGGAAAGGTGCCCCAGAGGTGCGCGGCGAGGTCTGGGGCGGGGCTCCCGCCGAGTGCGCGCCCCAGCGCGGAGATGAGTTCGGGCAGCCGGTCCTCGGGCACCCCGCCGAGGAAGGCAAGCGTGAGGTGCCACTCCTCCGGACGGGTCCAGCGCAGGCCGGTGGCGCTGGGGCGGGCCCGGCGGGCCGCTTCCGCGAGTTCGTCGACGACTTCCGGTGGGGGCCACAGCGCGACGAACAGACTCATGGCCCCTCCTCTCCGGTTCCGGCCCGCCGGCGGGTTGGGACTACCCCCGCGCGTCGGCGCCCTGCTGTTCGGCATTCCGACCCGGTTGACGTGGGCGGCCGGGGGACTCCGCTTCCGCGGCTCCGGGCTCTTCCGCGGCCCCGGCGCCGGGCTCTTCCGCTGAACCGTACCGGGGCCGTTCAGGGCCTTCCGCCCGCCCAGTGTCCTCGGCCGCGGCTTCCTTCCCGGCTGCGGATTCGCCCGAACCGGTCAGGAGGCGGCGGGGCAGCAGTTCGCGTACCCGCACCTTCTTGACCCGCATCAGCAGCACCGTGAGCACGCTGACCACCACGATGGTCACCACGCCGCCCACCATCAGGCTGGCCTGCGGGCCGAAGGCGTCGGCGATCAGGCCCACGACGGGCGCTCCGATCGGTGCCACCCCCATGAACACCAGCAGGAACATGCTCATCGCCCGGCCGCGCATCTGCGGGTCGACGCTGAGCTGGAAGGTGGCGTTGAGCGTGGTCACGAAGGTCATGAACAGCACACCCATCGGGACCAGGACCACGACGAACGCGATGTAGCCCGGCATCAGGCCGGCGACGAGCTGGGCGACGCCGAAGCCCATCGAACCGATGAGCACCAGGCGCAGCCTCGGGTACTCGCGCCGCGCGGCCAACAGCGCACCGGCCAACGCGCCGACCGCGAGAGCGGCCGCGGCCACGCCGAAGGCCTCGGCACCCGTCTGGTACACGTTATTGACCATGAGGGCGATCTGGTTCTGCCCGTTGGCACCGAAGAACTGCACGGAGCCGGCCAGGATCAGCAGCAGGACGAGGTCGCGCCTGCCCCCGATGTACCGGAGGCCCTCCCGGATCTGGCCCTTGCCGCGCGGCATGGGTTCGGTGGGGTTGAGTTCGGCGGGCCGGATCATCATCAGGGCCACGATCGTGAAGGCGAAGGACAGCCCGTTGATCATGAAGACGGGGCCGCTGCCGATCAGGCCGATGAGCAGGCCGGCGATGGCGGGGCCCGTGACGCGGCCCAGCTGGAAGCTGGCGCTGTTCAGGGCGATCGCGTTGGGAAGCATGTCCCGGTCGACCATCTCCGGGACGAAGGCCTGCCGCCCGGGGTTGTCGAGCACGGTGATCATGCCCAGGCCGAAGGCGAACAGGTAGACGTGCCAGACCTCGGCGGCACCGAGTGTGGCCAGGATGCCCAGGCCGACGGCGAGAACACCCATGCTGGCCTGGGTCACGATCAACAGCTTGCGCTTGCCGAAGCGGTCCACCATGGCACCGCCCCAGAGCCCGAAGAAGAGCATGGGAAGGAACTGGAGCGCGGTGGTCATGCCCAGGGCGATACCGCTGCCGCCGCTGAGTTGGAGGACCAGCCAGTCCTGGGCGATGCGCTGCATCCAGGTGCCGGGGTTGGAGACCAACTGTCCGAGCGCGTAGATCCGGTAGTTGCGGACCGACAGCGAACGGAACATCGCGATACGGCGCATCACTCACTCCCCGGACGGACGGAGCTGCGGAGAGTGACTGAAACGACCACCGTGGCGTGGATTCGGAGACGTAGAAGTAAACGGCGTTGACTCATCACCTGAGCCAACGCCGTTCACCGTGCCGTTCATTCCCCGTAACGGGAGGCCGCGCCCCCGCGCCGGGGTCCGGTCATCCGATCAGGTTGTAGATCGGCGCTTCCGCGAAGTGGATCAGGAAGACGACCGAGATCAGCCACAGGAGCGGGTGGACCCGGCGGGCCCGGCCCGTGACCAGCATGACGAAGGCGTAGGCCAGCAGGCCGAAGCCGATACCGTTCGCGATCGAGTAGGTGAGGGGCATCATGATGATCGCCATGAAGGAACCCATGCCGATGGCCGGGTCCTTGAAGTCGATGTTGGTGACCTGGGTCATCATCATGAAGCCGACGATCACCAGCACCGGGGTTGCGGCTTCGAAGGGCACCAGCGTGACCAGCGGGGTGAAGAGTGTCGCGATCAGGAACAACGCGCCGGTGACGATCGGGGCGATGCCCGTCCGGGCGCCCTCGCCGACACCGGCGGCGGACTCGGCGTAGAGCGTGGCGACGGAGGCGGAGCCCAGACCACCGAGGATCGTGCCGACGGAGTCCGCGACCAGGACCTCGCGGGCGCCCTCGATCTGGCCGTTCTCGTCGGCCAGGCCACCCTGGTGGGCGACGCCGACCATGGTGCCCATGGTGTCGAAGAAGTCGGCCAGCAGCAGCGTGAAGAGGAGCATGAGGACGGTGGCGAAACCGACGTCGGACCAGCGCTCAACGATGTTGAAGCCGCCGTCGGCGAACATGAAGAGCAGCGAGACGTCGGGCACCGCGACCAAGTCGCCGACACTGGTCGGGAGCGTCGGGACGGTCAGTCCCCACCCGAGGCCCTCCGCGCCGTCGCCCAGAACCGTCTCGACCGCGATCGCGACGACGGTGGTGGCGATGATGCCGATCAGGAGGGCTCCGCGCACGTTGCGCACGTACAGGGCGATGCTGAGCGCCAGGCCGACGACGAAGATCAGGATGGGCCAGCCGTTGAGGCCGCCGTCGCCGAGCTGCACGGGGGTGCCGTCACCGGGCTGCACGAATCCGGCGTTGACCAGTCCGATGAAGGCCAGGAAGAGACCCACACCGACCGCGATCGCGACCTTGAGCCCGGGCGGGATCGCGGCGAAGACCGCGGTACGGAACCCGGTCAGCACGAGGATGAGGAGGATGACGCCTTCGATGATGATCAGCAGGAAGACGTCGGACCAGCTCATCAGCGGTGCGATCCCGTAGGCCACGACCGCGTTCAGGCCCATGCCCGCCGCGATGGCGAAGGGGTAGCGGCTGACCACGCCCATGAGGACGCAGGAGAGCGCGGCGATGAGGGCGGTCATCGCGGCGACGCCCTCGATACCCAGGGTTTCGCCGTTGACGTCTTCGGCGGTGCCGATGATCAGCGGGTTGAGGACGACGATGTAGGCCATGGCGAAGAAGGTCGCCATGCCGCCGCGAACCTCCGTACCCAGGGTGGATCCGCGTTCGGAGATCTTGAAGAAGCGGTCCAGGGAGCCCTTGGGGGCTCTGCCCTGTCCCGATGTGCCTGAGGAGGGAGTTGGTGCGTTCACGTCGTCAGCCTGACCTGGTCGTGTTAAGGGACAGCAATGATTCTGGGCCAGATTAGTTGCATCTTTGTACAACATCAGCCACAGGTTTCACACGGGCTTCGTAGATAACACCATATGATCGGATGATCCTTCTACCGGACGTGATTTATACGTCCTGGCCCTCGGGCCCGACCGACGCGGCGGGCCTCCCGCGGCCCAGCGGTACCGGATAGCCTGATTCCGTGCGTAAACCCCGCCAGCCAGACCCCGAAGTCCACGAGAGCGACTACCGCGTCCCGGCCGCCATCGGCACGGTCGGGTGGACCGTCGCGCTCCTGGTGCTGCTCGCCATGGGCGACGGCCTGCCCGACACCGAGCGCTGGTGGATCGGCGTCTGTGTGACCGGGATCGCCCTCGGCGTCTTCGGGTTCCTGTTCATCCCCTACCTGTTCCGCAAGCGCGACCAGGCGGGGGAACGGGCCTCCGAACGGGCCGCGAAGCAGACCGGCGCTCCCTGAGCCGGAGCTCCGGACCCGACAGGGCACGGCTCACCTGACCGATAATGGGCGGGTGTCTGAGACAGAATTCCCGCGCGGCCTCGCCGACCGCCTCCGCGGCATCCTCATCGGCGCCGACTACACGGTGTCCGGGGTCCGCGACCGGCTCGGCAACGCCGCGGCCAAAGCCCTGGCCCGCGAGCAGCTCGTGCCCGCCCTGCGCGCCACGGGCGGGGAGGAACACCTTGGACTGCTTCTGCGCCTGTGGTGGCTCCAGAGCCCCGTCCCGGCCAGGGCCGCCCGTTCCATCCTGCCCGTCGAGGAACTCGCCAGAGCTGGACTGGTCACCGTCGAAGAGGGCCGGGACGGCCCCGTGGTGCGAGCCCTCGTCCACCTCGGACCGTGGGAGCTCGAGGACGGCCGACCCGGTTTCGTCGTGTCCGATCCCAAGGTGCGTCCCGGCAGCGGCGGCGTCCCCGGCCACGACCACGTGGTGGGCGCGGGCGGTGCCTCCGCCAACCTCTCCCGCCTGATCGTCGAAGGACCCTTCGAACGCGCCCTCGACCTGGGCACGGGCTGCGGCGTCCAGGCCCTGCACCTGGCCTCCCGCGCCCGCGAGGTGGTCGCCACCGACCTCAACCCGCGTGCCGTGCACCTGGCCGGGATCAGCCTCGCGCTGTCAGGGGTCAAGGACGCCCGCCTGGCCAAGGGCTCCCTGTTCGAGCCCGTCAAGGGCGAGCGCTTCGACCTGATCGTGTCCAACCCGCCGTTCGTGATCACCCCCGAGTCGGCCCGCTACACCTACCGCGAGTCCGACCTGCCCGGTGACAGCCTCTGTGCCGAACTGGTCCGCCAGGCGCCCGGCTATCTCACGGAGGGCGGCTGGGGGCAGTTCCTCGCCAACTGGACGCACACCGACAGCGACGACTGGGAGGACCGGGTCGGCGGCTGGATCACCGGCACCGGCTGCTCCGGCTGGGTGGTGCAGCGCGACGTCCAGGACCCCGCCGAGTACGTGGAACTCTGGCTGCGCGACTCCTGCGAACACGGCACCCCCGAGTACACGAGGCGCTACGACGCCTGGCTGGACTACTTCGACCGCGAGGGCATCAAGGGCATCGGCTTCGGTTGGATCAGCCTGCGCAACGACGCCGCCCAGGACGCCACCGTCAAGGTGGAGGAGCTCCGGCACGAGGTCGAGCAGCCCGTCGGCCCCTATTTGCCCGACGTGGTGGACGGCGCGATGACCGCGCACCGCCTCACCGACGCCGCCCTGCTCTCCACCCACGTGGCGCTCGCCCCGGGCGTGGTCGAGGAGCGCGTGTCCGTGCCGGGTGCGCCCGACCCCGAGAAGATCGTCCTGCGCCAGCGCGAGGGCCTCCGGCGCGTCGCACGCATCGGCACCGTCGAGGCCGCGCTCGCCAGCGTCTGCGACGGCACCATGCCGGTCGGCCCGCTCTTGGACGCCATCGCCGAGCTGATGGGCGAGGATCCGGTCATGCTCCGCGAACGCACCCCCGAGGCCCTGCGCACCCTCATCTCCGAGGGTTTCTTCCGCGTCGCCCGCTAAGGACTCGGGGAGTCCGTCCTGGACGCCGGTGCGCCCTCTCCGGTCAGCTCCTGGTCCCGAGCCGACCGGCCGGTCCCGCTCCGCTTGTAGAGGAAGCTGAAGACGCTCGCCGCGAACAGCACCGTCGCGGCGATGAGGAGGGTGGCCCGGTAGCCGTTGTCGAAGGCCTGGGTGGCGGCCTCCAGCAGGGGCACCGCAGCGCCGGGGTCCAGCTGGGCGGCGGCCGCCCGGGCCTCGTCCATGCCCTCGGCCGCCGTGTCGGGCGACTGTGCCGGCAGGGTGACGGTGCGGGCGTAGACGGCGGCCAGCAGGCTTCCGAGGACCGCGACACCGGTCAGGCTGCCCACCTCGTACGAGACCTCCTCCACCGAGGAGGCCATGCCCGCCCGGTGGGCCGGTGCGTTGCCCACGATGGCGGCGGAGGCCGCGGTCATCGCCGCTCCGGTACCCGCGCCGACCAGCAGCAGTCCGGCGACCGTCCAGCCCAAGGGGGCGGAGGTCGACAACAGCACGCCGGCCGTTCCCAGTGCGGTGGCAAGCAGGCCCAGGACGATCACCGGTCGGGTGCCTACACGGAACAGCAGCGCACCGGCGGTCACGCCCACGGGCAGCGCGCCGAGCGCCATCGCCGCGACGGTCAGTCCCGCCTGGAGCGGGGTGAACTCCAGCACCAGCTGTAGGCGCTGTGTGAGGACCAACTGCACTCCGGCGATCGCGAACATCGCCATCCCCGCGGCGATGACACCGATGAGGATGCGCGGGTCACGGAAGAGCGTGAAGTCGATGAGCGGGTAGGCCTGACCGCGCTGGCGCCGCACGAACGACCAGAACCCGGCGGCGGACGCCAGAAGGGCTACCGCGATCGCGGCCACCGAAGGTTCCGGTCCGGTGACCTCCTTGATCGTGTAGACCACGCCCACCAGGCCCACCATGACCTGGGCGGAGGCCAGCAGGTCCCACGGCCGTTCGGAGCTTCCCGAACCCCCGGGCGCGACCAGGGCGGCCAGGACCAGGGCGGCCAGCACGATCGGCACGTTGATGAGGAAGACCGACCCCCACCAGAAGAACTCCAGCAGCAGGCCGCCCACGATCGGCCCGATGGCGGCGCCGACCATCGCCATGGTTCCCCAGACCCCGATGGCGATCCCGCGTTCGCGCTCGTCCACAAAGGTGATGCGGATCAGTGACAGGGTCGCGGGCATCATCGCGGCGGCGCCCACCGCCAGGAAGACGCGCCCGGCGATGAGCATGGCCGGGTTCACGGCGTAGGCGGCGACCACTGAGGCGGTACCGAAGAGGACGAGGCCGATCAGGTACATCCGTTTGTGGCCGACGCGGTCGCCGAGCGTCCCCGCGCCCAGGAGGAGTCCCGCCATCACCAGGGGGTAGGCGTTGATGATCCAGAGCCGTTCCGAGGCGCTCGCCTGGAGCTCACTGCTCAGGGTCGGAAGCGCGGTGTAGAGGACCGTCATGTCCACCGCGATCAGCAGAAGCCCGGCCGAGACGGCGACCAGTACGAGCCAGCGCCTGGCCTTGGAGACCGGCTGTTGCCCGGATGCCGTCACGTCGCTCACGAACCCTCCCCCTTGTTCCGCGGTGCCGTTCTGTCTTGCGGGCTGTCTTGCGGGGCTGCTTCGCCCCGCGGTGCTGATGCGTCCAGCGGTGGAGCGCCGGTCAAGCCGGTCACGCGTGCGAGCACGGCCCGTTCCACGTCCGGCGGTATCCGGCACCCCGCCGTGGACTTGTGCAGCCAGAGCCCGTCGGCGATCAGCCTGGCCAGGAACAGGTCGAGCCCGGCGGGTTCGGGGGAACTCGGCGTGGGCGCCCACCTCTCCATGAGCTCGTTCCAGATCCGGGTGAGCTCGGGCTGGGAAACGGACTCCAGCATGAAGGCCAGGTCCGCTTGCCTCCTGCTCCCGCGCGCTATGACGCGGGCGTAGGCGGCGCCGCGCTCGGTCGGGTCGGCGTCGTCGTAGGGCTTGCCGAGTTCGGCGAGCAGGCGCTCTTCCCAGCCGTCCACGAGGTGCCGCTGGATCGCGAGGATCAGGTCCTCACGGGTACGGAAGTGGTAGAGGAGGCCGCCCTTGGTCAGCCCGGCCTCCTCGGCCGTGGACTCCAGGGTGAGCCCGGTGATGCCTGCGCGCTCGGTCACCCTGGTCGCGGCTTCCAGAATGAGGTGCCTCGAACTTGGTCGCATGGGAGTAACTGTACCTTCCGGAAGGTATAGTTACTGGGGTGAGTTGGCTCACCCCTGCATGCCGGTCAGGGCCGTCGCTCCCCCCGCCGCCCTCCAACACGGCGAAGTAATCCCATGCGCTCTCCAGAAGCCGCGGGTAACGTTTTCGCCATGAGCCCCTCTCCCACGGCCCGCGTCTCCGAACTCGTCGTCCACCCCGTCAAGGGCTGCGCCGGTCTGCCGCTGCGCACAGCCGACCTCACTCCCGCCGGGGTCACCCACGACCGCTCGTTCATGGTGGTCGACGACTCCGGTGACTTCCGTAGCCAGCGCAGGGACCCCCGCATGGCGCGGATCGTTCCGGAGCTCGACGAGAACGGGTCCCGGCTCGTCCTGCACACCGGAGGGTTCTCACCAGTCAAGGTCGTCGTGGATCCCGAGGGCCGCCGCCTGGACGTGGCCGTGCACGGTCGGCCCTTCGTGGGCGTCGACCAGGGAGACGAGGTCGCGGAGTGGCTGTCCGAGGTGCTCGGCGCGTCCAGCCGCCTGGTGCGGGTCCCCGACGACCACCGGCGCGAGACCAGCGGGCTGACCCCCGGCACCGCCGGTTTCGCCGACGGCCACGCCGCCGTGGTGGGTTCGCTGTCCTCCCTGGACCTGCTCAACGAGCGCATCCTCGCCACCGGGGGCGAGGCCGTCCCGATGGCGCGGTTCCGGCCCAACATCGTGGTGTCCGGCTGGCCCGAGCCGCACACCGAGGACCGGATCCGCAGGGTCCGCCTGGGCAGCGCCGAGCTGGGTTACGCCAAGGTGTGCATCCGCTGCGCGGTCACCACCGTCGACCAGGAGACCGGCGAGAAGCGCGGGCCCGAACCGCTGCGCTCCCTGGCCGGTTACCGCAGAGCGGACGAGGGCGGGGTGGCGTTCTGCGCGAAGTTCGCCGTCACCGTCCCCGGCACCGTCGCCGTGGGCGACCCCCTGGACGTCACCGAGTGGGCCGAACCCGAGCAGGGCCTGGGCCCCCGCCTAGCCGGAGCCCTGGGCTGACCCGCCCAGTCGTCCTCCCGAGGAAGAGCGCTACCGCGACTCGCAACCGCCGCTGTCACTCCAACGGCAGGACGAAGACTCCCATCCCCCGAACCGTCTGGACGCGGTCTTCGTCCTTGAGTACCTGCACAGCCTTGCGCAAGGTGTCCCGGGCGGCACCGAACTCGTCTTCGAGGGTGACTAGTGCAGCGATTCATAAGTCCTTCGGGGAGTGCTGACTACTGTCAGTGCTCCCCGAGATCGGCGAGGTGGACACCACACGCGCAGTCCAGAGCCTCGTTCGGGGTCCCGGTCCACTGCCCGC
>NZ_BAAGZJ010000137.1:0-11055 GCF_054778635.1 Nocardiopsis nanhaiensis | reverse complement strand
AGCTGGAACAAGCGTCCAGCTCCCCGTTACGAGGTTCCGAAAAAGCATAAAACGGGCACCACGGGCCGCTCTAGAGACAAGCAAGCAGCTTAAACGACAAGCTAGAGCCCGCGGTCACCTGCTGCCAGCCCGCCGCCGCGCCGGAAAACCCGTGGCGGCGGGCGGTTCCGGGCACTAGGTTGCCCGGATGAGCGATGTTGAGTCAGAGCAGGTGTGGGACACCGAGACCGCGCAGAACTACGACACCCCGGGTGAGGGGATGTTCGCGCCCGAGGAGCTCGGTCCGGCCGTGGACCGCCTGGCCGAACTGGCAGGCGGCGGTGCGGCGCTCGAGTTCGCCGCCGGTACCGGCCGGGTCACTGTGCCGCTCGCCAGGCGGGGTGTGCCGGTCACGGGGATCGAACTCTCCGAGGCGATGCTCGCCCGGCTGCGGACGAAGGCCGACGAAGCGGAGATCCCCGTGACGGTCGGCGACATGGCCACCGTCTCCGTGCCGGGCGAGTTCTCGCTCGTGTACCTGGTCTACAACACGATCTCGAACCTGCTCACTCAGGAGGAGCAGGTCGAGTGCTTCCGCAACGCGGCCAGGCACCTGTCCCCCGGAGGGCGGTTCGTCGTGGAGCTGGGGGTCCCCGAACTGCGGCGCCTGCCACCCGGCCAGGACGGACTGCTGTTCTCCGCCAAGACCGGCTATGTCGGCCTGGACACCTACGACGTCGTACTCCAGCACCTCGTCTCCCACCACTTCAAGTTCGGCGAGGGCCGCGAGGCACGGGTGGGCCGGGTGAAGCAGAGGTACATCTGGCCCGCCGAACTCGACCTCATGGCGCGGATCGCCGGGTTCGAACTGGAGTCACGGCACGCCGACTGGAAGGGGTCCGAGTTCACCGGGGAGTCCCGCTCGCACGTGTCGACCTACCGGCTGCCCGAGGCGGGATGACCCGGGGTGAGCGCCCACCCCGTGCCGTGTCCCGCGGCCGGGGCTTGCGGGCTCTCGACCCCGCGGGTTGCTCGTCGGCTTACTCGTCGGCGCCGAAAGTGTTGTACTCGTTCGCGCGCTCCTGGCCGGAGAGGCCGTGGATGGCGTCCATGACCCGGTCGGTGATGACCCGGCGGGCCTTGCCCGGGGCCATACTGTCGAAGCCGCTGGAGAAGTCCATGGGCTCGCCGAAGCGCACCGTGAAGGGGTGGGGGCGCGGCATGTTGGCGCCGATGGGCTGGACCCGTTGGGTGCCGGAGACCGCGACGGGCACGATCGGGGCCTTGGACTCGATGGCCAGGTGCGCGACGCCGGTGCGGCCGCGGTAGAGGCGGCCGTCGCGGGAACGGGTGCCCTCCGGGTAGACCACGCAGGCCTCACCGTCGTTGAGCCGGTCCAGCATCATCTCCAACGACATCATGGCGTCGCGGGCGTTGCCGCGCCGGACCGGCATGGCGCCCAGGGAGCTGAACACGGTCTTGGTGATCCGCCCTTTGACACCGGGCGTCTCGAAGTAGTCGGACTTGGCCAGGAACCGCACCGGGCGCTGGACCACCGACAGCGGGATGACGACGCTGTCCACGAAGGACAGGTGGTTGCTGGCGAGCAGGACCGGGCCGGTCATGGGGACGTTCTCACGGCCCTCGATGGTGGGTCGGCACAGCGTCCGGGCGAGGACCGAAGCCGACTGCCGCAACGCACCGTAGAGCACGTGTTCTCCCTTTTTCTTGTCGGACAGCGCCGAGAACAATGTAACGGTGACCGGTCGGTAACAATGGCTTCGGGGGCACGGAGTGCGCCACGTCACCTACCGGGCGAACCGGGAGAATCGGTGCGGAAAAGTCGGAATCAGCTCGACAGCCGCCAGTCGGCGTTGGCCCCGCACACGACCAGGCAGGGGTTCTCGCCAGGAACGCGCCCGGCCAGCCATGCGGCGAAGGGGACGGCGGCCGCGGGTTCGGTGGCGATGCGGAACTCCTCCCAGAGGCGGGTCTGGGCGCTGATGATCTCGGCATCGCTGACCAGCGCGGGCGTGACCGGGTTGGCGCGGAGCACCTCGAAGGGCACCTGCCCCAGGGTGGCTGCGCCCAATGCGGACGAGGCGACCGACTCCACCTCGGTCCGGACCGGGTGGCCGACGGCCATCGCCTCGTGCATGCTCCGGCACCCCTCGGGCTCGACCGCCACGACACGGCGGCCCTCGGCACCCAAGCGCACACCGGCGGCCAGGCCGCCGCCGCCCACGGCGACGACGATGGAGTCGCACTCGGGCGCGTCGGCCGCGACCTCCAAGCCGATGGTGCCCTGGCCGGCGACCACGAGGGAGTCGTCGAAGGCGTGCAGGTACCGCACACCCTCGGACTCGGCCTGCTTCAGGGCGGCCTCGGCGGCCACGGCGTAGTGCTCGCCGACCCGGACGATCTCGGCGCCGGTGGCCTCCAGGGGTGCGGCCTTGGCCTCGGGCACCGTCTCGGGTACGTACACCGTGGCGTGCACACCCAGGATCCGCGCCGCCGTGGCCACGCCCAGACCGTGGTTGCCGCCCGAGGCGGTGATCACCCGGCCGGTGGGCGCGCCGCCGAGCAGTGCGTTGAGGGCGCCGCGGAGCTTGAACGCACCCGTGCGCTGGAGGTGCTCCAGCTTCAGACTGACCCGACGCCCGTCGACCTCGGTGTGTATCACCGGTGTGCGGCGGGAGTGCGGGGCGATCCGCTCGGCTGCGGCGCGGACGTCGGTGGCCGTGGGCACGGCGGGTGCGGTCGTGGTGCTCATGCTCCCACCCTGCCCCTACTGTCCATTAACTTAAAGTTGGGTCTGCTAAATAATAGTAAGCAGAGCTTTGTGTCAGACATCGTTCTTGCTGGTAGGGCAAGAGTGAGAACCGAGCGGAAGGGGAGGTGCCGTGCTGGACGCCAACCGGCTGAGGGTGCTGGTGGAGATCGCGCACGCCGGATCCATCGCCGCCGCGGCCGAACGCCTCTCCTTCACCCCGCCCGCGCTCTCCCAACAGCTCACCAAGCTGGAACGGGAAGCCGGATGCGTGCTCGTCGAGCGCGGCCGCACCGGGGCGACCCTCACCGAGGCCGGGCTCGTCCTCCTCGAACACGGTGAACGGGTCCTCGGGGAGCTGCGCGACGCCGAGGCCGCCGTCCGTGCCGTGGCCGGGGAGCGCCCGGGCCGCCTGTCCCTGGGGGCCTTCGCCAGCGCGGGCAAGGTGCTGCTGCCCGAGGCGCTCGCGGTGTTCGGCCACGAACACCCGCACGTGCGCCTGTCCCTGTCCGACATCGAACCGCCCGGCGGGCACGGCCTGGTCACCGCCGGGGACCTCGACCTGCTCGTCACCCACCGCTACCCGGGCGTGCCGCTGCCCCGAACGGGAGGCCTGCACCGGGAACGCCTCCTGGTGGACCCGCTCATGGCGGTGGCCCCCACCGGCCACCCCATCGTCGGCGGAGACCTTTCCTTGGCGGACCTGGCCGACGAGGAGTGGATCTGCGGGGCGCCCGGCATCCACAACCGGGTCAGCCTGGACACCGCCGCCGCGGCCGCCGGAGTGCGCCTGACCGTGGCCTACGAGACCCAGGACTACGAGGTCGCTCTCGCCCTCATCAAGGCGGGGGTCGGCGTGGCGCTCATTCCCCAGAGCATTCTGGGCGCGGCCCGCGGCGGCGGATGGGTCAGCCGCCCCCTGCGCGGTACCCACCTGGCCCGCGAGATCTACACCGTGCACCGCCGCCGCCCGCCCGAGCCGGTCCCGGCCATGGTCGCGACCCTTCGCCGCACCGCCCACGCCCTCAGCAGCCAGAACGAACCGGGGGACCGGAAGGAACCGGGAAGCCGGCAGGGCACGCGATGAGTCCGGGCGACATCCGAGGTCGGTACGGGACAGGATGCCGTGTACACCGGAGAACGGAGCCCACCATGGCCGCACCCGCTGGCCCCCTCGTCGTCAGCCTGCCGATCGCCGACCGGTGGCGTTCGATGGTCTTCTACCGTGACGCCTTCGGCTTCGCACCCGTCGGTGAACCGGCCGAGGACGGCGTGCCCGAGCCGCTGCAGTTCAAGCTCAACGACCAGGCCCTGCTGATGCTGGTCCCCACTGGAGGGTTCGGATGGGTCGTGGGCGAGGATCGCCGGGTCGCACCGCCCGGCACCAGCGAGTGCCTGCTGAGCATGGCTGTCCCAGCGGAGGGCGATGTCGCCGACGTGTTGGAGCGCGCCAGGAACGCCGGGGGAGAGGTCGTGACCGAACCCCAGCGGTACCCGTGGGGCTACTCGGGGGTCTGCGCCGACCTGGACGGCCACCTGTGGCAGGTCATCGTCCAGCCGCCGTCCTTCCCCTGACCGGAACCGTCCCTGGCCGGCACCATCACGGTCCGCCCGGCGCCCCGTCCTACACCGGCGGGGTTCCGGGCGGCAGCGGCGCGTTCCACCGGTAGCGCAGGGACAGCACGCGCACCGTGAAGCACAGGAGCGCGCCGAACACGGCGATCCACCCCGCGCCGAACCCGGTCAGGTCTACGAGCACCACGAACCCCGCTCCGAGCATCGCCGGGATGGCGTACAGCCGTGAGTCGGCGCTGAGCACGGTGGGTACCCGGTTGAGGAGGGTGTCGCGGATCGTGCCGCCGCCCACCCCGGTGATGACGCCGAGGATCACCGCTTGGAGCGGACCGAACCCGTGTTCCAGCGCTTTGGTGGCCCCGATCACCGCGAACAGGCTCAGCCCCGCGGCGTCGAAGAGCAGGATCGGCTTGGCGAGGTGCCTGAGCTGGCGGCTGAGGAAGAACGCCAGCGTGGCCCCGGACAGCGCGGTCACCAGGTACCGCCAGTCCTGGAAGGTCGCCGGGGTCTCACCGAGCAGGACGTCGCGGATGATGCCGCCGCCGATGGCGGTCACCACACCTAGGGACATCACGCCGACGATGTCCACGCGTGCGCTGCGGATCGCCGTCAGGGCCCCGTCCAGGGCGAAGGCGAAGACCCCTGCGAGGTCGAGGATGAGGATGATGTCTTGCGTGGACATGTGCCTGCGCCGGGAGTGGCGCTTCCTTCCGGGTCGGACCGAGTGCCAACCAAGAAGTACAGCACGAAACCGCTCAGTTCTCGCACGTCAGTGCTGTGAGGCGCCCCACGGCCGCCCCGTGCACGCCTCACCGCCGTCCTCCGGTGGGAGCTCGCTGCCCGGACCGTTGAAGAGCCTGCGCGGGTTGGCGCCCGGTAGTGTCGATCCATGGATGACCCTGACTTGTTGGAGATCGCCCCAGCTCTCTATCGGTTGCGTCTGCCCGGCGAACGAGCACATCTGCTCAACTCCTACATCTGGCTGGGCCCCAGAGGCGTCACACTGTTCGATACCGGATGGTCTGACAGCGCACCTCTCATCGAATCCGCGCTCCGAGCCCTGGGGCGCGGCCGTAGGGACGTCGAGCGCGTCGTCCTGAGCCATTTCCACGAGGACCACGCCGGGGCAGCGGCGGAGATTTCCGAGTGGTCCAACGCTGAAGTGGCCGCGGGAGCGCCCGAGGCTCCGGTGATCCGTGGAACGGCGGACGGGCCAATGCCCTGTTTCACCGACGCGGAACGCGCTGTTAGCGCTGAGCCGACGGAGCCGCCGAAGGCCGCGGCCTGTCGGGTGGACGTCGAGCTGACCGACGGCCACACCATCGATTTCGGTGGTGGAGCGCGTGTGCTGCACACGCCAGGGCACACACATGGGAGCGTCGCGCTGCATATCCCGGACCTTGACGTGGTACTGACCGGTGACACTCTCGCGGAGTTCCATGGGCAGGTGGTGCTCGGTACCTTCCACGTGGACCGAGCTGAGACCCGGCGCTCCGCACTGCGGATCGCGGAGACCGGTGCCGGAATCGCCGGATTCGGGCACGGTGAACCCGTGCTTGCCGACGCCGCCGCGCTCATTCGGACCGCTCCGGACGCCTTCGCTGACACGCCCCACGCCTGAGTTCTCAGCAGATTGCGGGGGCAGCCCTGCTCAGGCCAACTCCTGAGACGGGCCTGCGGTGGCGCAGCAGAGCCCGGTCCCTACCGCTAACTGGCCCCTGACGCCGGTGTTGGCGGGCCGGGCATACGTTGCGTACCTTCCGGCCGCGACGGGGCGGGTACCTGTGCCGGGGCCAGCGTGTGTCCGGACTGGATACTGCTGCCCGGACCCGGCCGTCGGGGTCCTGGCGGGGGGCAGGCGCGGTCCCTGGCCGTTCCCGCACGCGTGTCGGGTCTTCCCGTGCCGTGCTTTCGGGGACACCATCGGGGGTGGAGCACCGGACCACGGGCGGAGCAAGGCGCATGGAACACCTCGACGCGATCGTCATCGGTATGGGGCCGGGCGGTGAGACGGTCGCCGACCGCCTGCTCACCGCGGGCAAGCGGGTGGCGGTGGTCGAACGCGAACTCGTCGGCGGCGAGTGCGGCTACTGGGCCTGTATCCCCACGAAAGTGCTGCTGCGCCCGCCGGAGGTGCGCCAGGAGGCGGCCGGTGCCGCCGGGGTCGGAACCCCTGGCCTGGACTGGCCCGGGCTGCGTGACTACCGCGACCAGATGATCCGCCACCTGGACGACTCCGCGCAGGTCGCGAACTACCGGGAGCGCGGGGCCCTGACGTTGCGGGGCACGGCGCGGATCGTGGGCGTGGACCCGTGGCGGGTGGCGGTCGGCGACATCGAGTACACCGCCGACCATGTCGTGGTGGCCACGGGGTCGGGCGCCCTGGTCCCGCCGATCGAGGGCCTGGCGGACCTGGGCCCGGACGTGGTGTGGACCAACCGCGAGGCGACCACTCTCACCGAGATCCCGGAACGCGCGGTGGTGGTCGGGGGCAGCGCCGTCGGCGTCGAGCTGGGCCAGTTCCTCGCCCGGATGGGCACGCGCGTCACCGTCGTCCAGCGCGGGCCGCGGCTGTTGGACCGCGAGGGTCCCCGGTTGTGCGAACTGATCGGCGACCAGTTCCACCGGGACGGGATCACCGTCCACACCGGCAGCGAGGTCGCCTCGGTGCGGTGGGAGGACGGTGAGGTCGTCGCCGCCCTCTCCGGCGGAGAGCGGGTCCGGGCGGACGTGGTCGTGTTGGCCAGCGGGCGCGAACCCCGGGCCGGGGAACTGGGGCTGGCGGAGCTCGGCGTGGAACTGGAGGGCGGTGCGCTGCCCGTCGACGACCGCTGCCGGGCCGCACCCGGGCTGTGGGGCGTCGGGGACGTCACCGCGAGGTCGATGTTCACGCACGTGGCCAAGTACCAGGGCAAGGTGGCCGCCGACAACATCCTCGGCGCCGAGCGCGTGGCCGACTACACGGCCGTTCCGCGGGTGGTGTTCTCCTATCCGGAGATCGCCGCGGTGGGGTTGACCGAGGAGCAGGCACGCGAAAGCGGCATCGACGTGGCCACCGCCGAGACGGACCTGACCGCGGCCTTGGCCCGCCCTTGGACCATGGAGACGGACCCGAGCGGCACCTTGGGCCTGGTGGCCGACCGCGGACACGGGGTGCTCGTGGGAGCTTGGGCGTTCGGCCCGCTCGCCTCGGAGTGGATCCACACCGCCGCGCTCGCGATCCGCATGGGCCTGCCGATCGCCGCCCTTCGCGACTCGATTCCGCAGTTCCCCACGTTCAACGAGGGCTACCTGAACGCCTTGGAGGCCTTGGACGTGTGAGACCGGTCCGCCCGGCGGTGTGCCCGCCGACTCAGCCTTGGAGTGCTGCGGCCTCCTCGGCTTCCACGCTCTTGTTCCACTCTGCCTTGGCGGCCTGCCAGGCGTCCTCGTCGCGGCCGAGGCGCCAGTAGCCGGAGACCGACAGGCGCTCCTTGGGGAGAGCGTGTTCCACGCGGAGGAGTCGGCGCAGGTCGCGGACGAAGTTGGCCTCGCCGTGGACGAAGGCCTGCCCGTCACCGGCGGGGAACTCCAGAGCGCGCACGGCCGGGACGAGCTTGGACCCTACGACACCGCCCCCACGGTGCAGCCAGCGGACGTGGACGCCCTCCCGGACCGTTAGGGGCTGTTCCTCGGCGGCGTTCTCTACCTCAACGAACACGTGCGCCGGGCTTGCCTCCGGCAGCGCTTCGAGGGCGGCGGCGACGGCGGGCAGGGCGCTCTCGTCCCCGGCCAGCAGGTGCCAGTCGGCCTCGGGGCTGGGGGCGTAGCCGCCGCCGGGGCCGAGGAAGCGGAGCCGGTCCCCGGGCTTGGCTCCGGCCGCCCAGACCCCGGCCAGGCCGGCCTCGCCGTGGTGGACGAAGTCGATGGTGAGTTCCCGGGTGACGGGATCCCAGGTGCGCACGGTGTAGGTGCGGGTGACCGGCCACTCCGAGCGGGGGAGTTCGGCCCGGACCGCTTCGAGGTCGTAGTGCTCGGGCTCGTCCGGTGCGGGCGGCGGGAACAGCAGCTTGACGTAGCTGTCGGTGGCGCCGCCGGCGGCGAACGCCGAGAGCCCTTCACCGCCCAGCACGACCCGGATCATGTGCGGGGTCAACTGCTCCACCCGCTCGACCCGGCCGGTGTGTACGGTCGCCTTCGGTCGTGCTCGCCGCTCCGTCACGGCACCCCCTCTCGTTGGGTTAGGTAAGCCTAACCATGCCTACCCTAGGGGTTGCCTCAACGGTGGGCAAACTGGAACCGGGCACGCCGGAGGTGGGCAGAACCCAGGGGCGAGGGTTCTCAACGGGTCTTCGCGTGCGGCTCGGTGCGGTCGGCCCCGGTGAAGGCGTCGTGCAGTTCGACATCCCGCTCGTCGGCCCCCGCGCGCACAGCCGCCAGCCACGCCGCGCCGCCGGAGGTGCACCCGGCCAGCATCACCGGCGATCCGGTGCCCATGGTGAGCTTGTGGGTCAGGGCCTCGCGGACCGGGGCGGAGTGCGCGAGGACGGAGCCGGCCAGGACCACGGGCAGGTGTTCGCCGGGCACGCGCACTTGGTGCACCGACTGGGCCAGGTGGCCCGCCGCGGCGTTCACGATCACCTCGGCCGCCCTGTCATGGAGCGCGTGGGCGTCGGTGACCAGCGGAGCGAGTTCGGCCAGGCCGACCGGCGGGCCGGAGGTGAGGGTGCGGGCGAAATTGCGCGCGTGCTCCTCGGGCCACCGGTCCGTGTCGTTCGGCCGCTGACCGGGGATGACCCGCTTGGCCACGGTACGGGCCAGTGGACTGAGCTCCCCGCCCAGGCTGAGCTGGCGGGCGGTCTCCTTTGCCGCTTGGTGGCCGATCCAGAAGGCCGACCCTTCGTCGCCGATCAGCCAGCCCATGCCGTCCGCGGACCTGCCGCGGCGCCGCCCCTCGATCCGGGTGGCGATCGCTCCGGTCCCGGCGATGAGGACGGTGCCGTCCCGTTCCAGGGTGCCCGAGGCGAAGGCGACCGTGTCATCGCCGGTGAACTCCTGCCCGCTCGGCTCCAGCCCGGCCTTGGCCAGGGCGCCCTCCATGCGGGCCCGGACGTTGCCGTCGCGCAGGGCCGAAGCGCCGGCCAACCCGATCACGCCCGCCGCCACAGCTTCCCGCGCCCAGGGCCCGGCGCGGTCCAGGGCGGTGCCGACCGCCTCGGTCAGTTGCTCGCCCGCCCGCTCGGCTCCGTGCGTGTTGGGGTTGGCGCCCCCGGCCCAGCCTTCGCCGAGGCGTTCACCGCCCAGGGTGGTCACCAGGGCCCGGGTGGTGGTGCCCCCGGCGTCCACGCCCACGACGAGGGCGGGGCCGACGGGGGGAGGGGGTGTCTCTCGTGTCGTCACATCCGAAACGTGCCCCGCCGGTGTGCGGGTTACTCGCCGTTGCTGATGTCTTAAGCGAACATCAGCATCCCGTGCATGTGTGCACGAAAGGTCCGTGACGGTGTCACCACAACCTGGGTTGGGTGTCCTGACGACGGTGTCCCGTTTCCTTCCGCTTGTGCGGTCTTGCGCCACCGGCCCGCCCCGCACCCGCCCTGCGGCGGGTGCGGGTAGTGCGGGTCCTACGGTCGGCTCCACGGGCCTTCGGAGCCCTCGCTCCCCGGTCTCCGGCCACTCCGGTACCGGTACTGCCCACCTGCGCCGCCAGGGCGGCGAGGTTGCGTGCTGCGTTGACGTCCCGATCCAGCACGAGGGGACATGCGTCGCAGTCGAACACCCGGACGTGCAGCGGCAGCTTGGCTTTCGTCGCCCCGCACCCCGAGCAGGTCTTACTACTGGCGAACCACCGGTCGGCCACCACCAGGCGCCCGCCATTCCAGGTGGTTTTGTAGTCCAGTTGGCGGCGGATCTGCCCGAACCCCGCATCAGAGATGCGACGGGCCAGACGCCGGTTCTTGACCATCCCGGTCACGTTGAGGTCTTCGATGACCACGGTGCCGTACTCGCGCACCACACTGGTGGTCAGGTGGTGCAGCGCATCGGTGCGCAGGTTGGCCACCCGGTGGTGCACCCTGTTGCGTTTCCGGTTGGCCTTGACCCACCGCTTCGAGGGAGGGCGTCCGGTGCGCCGGTCCGGGCCCTGCCTCCGGGACACCCTCCGGCAGGCCCGGCGCAGGTCGGTCAGTGCCCCCTCCAGGTGGCGGGGGTTGGCCACATGGCGCGCCCCGCCGTCGTTGTCGGCGACCACCGCCAGGGACGTCAGGCTCAGGTCCACCCCGGCCACCCCCTGCGGGCGGGCCGGAGTGGTGGGGGCGCGCTCGATCTCGACCTGGAAGGACACCTGCCACCGCCCCCGACGGTGCGAGACCGTGGCCGAGAGGATGCGCGCGGTGCCGTTGGCCAGGCGGCGGTGGAGTTTGCGGGTGGACTCATGGGTACGCACCCGCCCCACCACCGGCAGCCTGATGTGGCGCCGGGTGTCTTCGCACCGGATGGTGCCGGTGGTGAAGCGGCAGGAGAGCGGGGCCCGGTGCTTGGACTTGGGCCGCGGTACCCCCCACCCTCGGACCTTTGCGATCACCCCGCTTGGCGGCAGCACAGGCATCGAAGCCGGCCGCGGCGCCTGCTAGGTGTACTGACCAGAGAGGTTAGGTACGCGGGAAGCGGGAGGACCGCCAACGGCGGTATGGAACCGGTGGTGATTGTACTCGTGCAACCACTCGCCGAACGCCTCCCGCTTCTCGCTCTCAGAC
>NZ_BAAGZJ010000136.1:0-11189 GCF_054778635.1 Nocardiopsis nanhaiensis | reverse complement strand
CGGGCACAAGCTTTTCGTGGACTTCGATCCGGCGGCCATGACTCCGGAGTACGTTCGGGCGGAGGTGGGGGCGGGTCGTGCTGAGGAGCTCTTCGACAGGGAGAGCGCCGACCCGCACTGGGTCGAGTCCTTCACGCAGCGCAAGGACGGCCTGCGCACCGCCCACCACGAGGCCTACAAGGTGTTCGTCGGGGCCACCGGGTCCCTGCACCGCGACCTGTTCGACGCCGTGGGCGGGATGGACAAGGATCTCGTCCTGGGCGGTGACAGCGAGTTCGGCCACCGTGCCGCCCAGCACGGGGCCGTGTTCGTTCCGGACCTGGACACCAGCAGCTGGCACCTGGGGCGCTCGCAGATGCAGACGCAGCGCGAAGCGGGCACCCGCTTCCGGAAGCCGTTCGTGGCCAACCGGGTGCCCGACTTCCACCTGCGCCGCAAACGCCCCGAACGCCAGTGGGACGTCCCCTTGGTGGACGTGGTCCTGGACACGGCCGACCACACGCTGGAGGAGGTCGACACGACCGCCTCCGCGCTCCTGGACGGTTCCACCCCGGACCTGCGCCTGTGGCTGCGCGGCCCCTGGGCCCGGCTCGACGAGGGGCGGCGGCCGCTGCTGGACGAGGACCTGCTCGATCTGCGACTGGTCCACGAGACCTTCCGAGGCGACCCGCGGGTGCGCTTCACCGGCATCGAACCCGGCCCTGACCCGCGGGTGCCGTTCCGCCTGTTCCTGGGAGCGGGGCCGACCCCGACCCCGGACGCGCTCGCCGAACTGGTGCGGACCGCCGACAGCACCGGCGCCGGACTGCTGTGCGCGCCGCTGCCGGGCAGCACGCTCGCTGACGAGGGTGTGCTGCGCCTGGAGCGCACCGCCGCCTACGCCCGCGCCCGCCACCTGGAACCCGACGCGAGTGGCCGGGACCTTGACCGGCTGGTGGAAGAGCTCTTCGGCCTGCACTGGGCCCCCGCCACCGGGGTCATCGAGGAGCCCGCGGAGCTCTCCGGGACACCCGAGGGCGAGGCGACGGAGAGCGTGGCCCAACTGCGCGCCCAGCTCGAACAGGCCACGGCCCGAGGCGAGCGCATGCGCCGACGCGCGGAGCGGGCCGAACGCAAGCTGCGCTGGTTCACCCCGGGGCTGGTCCGCAGGGCGCTGCGCAGGCTGGCGCGGTAGAGCTCCGGTCAAGGGCACGGCAGTGCTGGGACGCCGTAGCAGCGCGCACGGTTGCGGAGGGGGCGGGAGACCCGCCCCCGCGAACCGTCGGTCAGGGCACCCAGAGCCCGAGGCTCTCGGCGACCAGAGCGGGACGCTCCTGGCCCTCGATCTCCACCGTGTGCGCGGTGCTGACCAGGTAACCCTTGGGGGTCTCCTTGACCTCGGTCAGCTCCACGCCGTCGCGTACCCGGGAGCCCACCGTGACGGGCTGGAGGAAGCGCACCTTGTTCAGGCCGTAGTTGATGGACATCTGGGGCTTCTTGGTGAGCGAGAAGATGCTCTGCGAGAAGTGGGCCAGCAGCGACAGCGACAGGAACCCGTGCGCGATGGTGGCGCCGAAGGGGCCCTCAGCGGCTCGCTCCGCGTCGAGGTGGATCCACTGGTGGTCCTCGGTCGCGTCGGCGAACTTGTCGATGCGGCTCTGGTCGATGGTCAGCCAGTCAGTGTGGCCCAGGTGTTCACCCTGGGCGGCGATGACCTCGTTGATGTCGGCGAATACGCGCACCGAGAGCCTCCACGTTCATCGGGGGTTATGGTGCGCGCCACTCTACCTAACGGTGTTCGGTTAGGGGAGTGCAGGGCTGCTCCCTTACGGGGTGGCGGCACCCGGATTCCGCGTCGTCCGCGACTCCAGCACCACGGTCCGAGCCGTGTACCCGGACAGCAGCGAGCGGTCGACGTCGTGCCCGAGGCCCCGCTCCGCCAACGGCACCGGCACGACCCCGTCATGCGCGCGGACCGGAGGGATCACCAGGTCCCGGCCGCGCGTCCCCGCCCCGGGCATCTCCACCGGCAGGGTCGCCCCGGAAAGCGACGCCAGCGCGACCGTCGCGGCCCGGCCCACCCCGGTCAGGGCGGAGGAACCGCACCACACCTGCCAGCCCGCGTCGACCGCTTGATCCACTGCCCTCCGGGCCGCGGTCAGACCGCCCACCCGGGCCGGGTCGACGTTCACCGCCCGGCCCGCCTCGGCCCGGACCGCGTCCCGGAGGTCCTCGATCGAGGAGAGTGGCCGGTGCAGCGCCACCGGCGTGCGCAACTCGGCGTTGAGCCGGGCGTGCGCGGCAAGGTCGTCGGGGGCGAAGGGGTCCTCGATCGCCAGCAGTCCCAGGCTGTCCAACGAACGCAGCGCGTCCAGATGGGCCTCGGACTCGGTGTACCGGCCGCCCGCGTCCACCTGGAGGACCAGGAACGGAAAACTGCCCTGTACGGCCCGGACCACATCGGTGTCCCAGCCCGGCTCGACCTCCAGCCGGATCCTCCGGAACCCCGCACCGACCTGGCGGTTCACCTCGGTGACCACGGACTCCACGGTCACTTGCCTGGGCAGGGACACCCCGGCCGTGAGAGCGGTCCGCTCCCCGCCGAGAGCGTGCGCCAAGGGCGTGGAGCGCTGACGGCTCCACAGGTCCCAGCAGGCGGAGTCGAGGGCACCCACCAGCGCCGGGTCCCAGGGCAGGTCGGCGAAGGCATCGGTCACCTCGGTCGGGCGGCGCCACGAGTGCTCGAGAAGCGCGGGCGCGAAGGTGCGGGAGAGGGCGTCCCACTGGTCGGGGGTGGCCCGGGAGACCTCGCCCCAACCGCTCACCGCGCCGTCCGAGACCCGGACCAGCACCGGAGCCGCCCGGCCCGCACCGCGACCGGCTAGCGACGGCCGGAGCCGCACCAGCTCGAGCTCGACGATCCGGGTCACCGTTACCGCGCCGGTGTGTGTCACTGCAGTCCCATTTCCTGAGGTCGGGGCCTGGTCACAGGCCCCAAAGTCGGAGGGCCCACCATTCGACGGTACCCCCGCCGAGTCGGGCCGACCACCCCGCCCAGCCAACGGGCAGCCTGGTCGGACGGGCTTTGTGACCTTTCGTACGGATACCCGTTCCGCCGATGGCCGACGTCACACGCGCCGAGGCAGCTCGGGCCGCGGGCCGCACACGGCCGAGGGCCCACATGACGGCGGGGCGGAGGGGACGCGAACGCCCTACCTCCACCCCACGTAGCCCTGAGGCCTGCTTCCGCCCGGTAGTTCCCCCGACCCGGCTGCTCCCGCGGCTCAGCCCCGCTGTGTCAGGCCAGCACCTCGAACAGCTCGCGGTGCTTCATCCCGTGCGCCTCGGCGACGGGGGCGTAGACGAGGTCGCCGTCGAAGGTGTTGAGGCCCTCGGCCAGGACCGCGTCGTCCCGCAGGGCCTGCTTCCAGCCCTTCTCCGCCAGGGCCACCGTGTAGTGCAGCGTGTCCTTGGTGAGGGCGTGGGTGGAGGTGTTCGGTACGGCTCCCGGCATGTTGGCGACGCAGTAGAACACGGTGTCGTGGACCGTGAAGGTCGGGTCGTCGTGCGTCGTGGGACGGGAGTCCTCGAAGCAGCCGCCCTGGTCGATCGCGATGTCGACCAGCACGGCGCCCGGCCGCATTCGGGAGACGAGTTCGTTCGTGATGAGCTTGGGTGCCTTGGCGCCGGGGACGAGGACGGCGCCGATCACCATGTCCGACTCCAGGGCGCACAGCTCCAGCTCGAAGGCGTTGGACACCACCGTCTTGACCATGCCCCGGTACAGCTGGTCCACGTGGCGGAGCTTGTTGACGTTGAGGTCGAGCACGGTCACGTCCGCGCCCATGCCCACCGCGATCTGGATGGCGCTCAGACCGGACACACCCGCGCCGATGACGGTGACCCGCGCCGGACGCACGCCGGGTACGCCGCCCATCAGGACGCCGCGACCACCGTTGGGGCGCTGCAGTGTCACCGAACCCACCTGGGGGGCCAGGCGCCCGGCCACCTCCGACATGGGGGCGAGCAGCGGCAGCGAGCCGTCGGGCTGCTGCACCGTCTCGTAGGCGATGCCGGTGACCTTGTGCTCCAGCAGCGCATCCGTGCACTCCCGCGACGCCGCGAGGTGCAGGTACGTGAAGAGGGTCTGGCCCTCGCGCATCCGGTGGTATTCGGCGGGGACGGGCTCCTTGACCTTGAGGATCAGGTCGCCGGTCGCCCACACCTCGTCCGCGGTGTCCAGGATGGTGGCACCGGCCGCCTCGTATTCCTCGTTGGTGATGGAGGAGCCGAGGCCGGCGTCGTGTTCGACGAAGACCTCATGGCCCCGACGGGTCAGTTCGTGGACCCCGGCAGGGGTGATCGCTACCCGGTACTCGTGGTTCTTGATCTCACGGGGCACGCCGATGCGCACGGTTCCTCCAACTGGTATCGCCATCGATACCTCCAACTGTGACCTGCGAAGGCGCGTGAACGCTATCGCCATTGTGCATAGGTATGCGTTGCCATGTTGACAGGCTGTAAGTGCCTTGTGCGGGGTGTGACACGGGGATATCCGTGTGGATCCCCGGTGCCCTACACCGCCTCTCCCGAACCGTTCCCCTTCGGCAAGCCCGCCAGCCACACGCGCTCGACCCGTCCGGTCAGCCGCATCCCCGCGTAGGGGCTCGGGTCCGACTCCGGGACCATCACGGCCTCGTCTTCCGCGAAGGCCACCAGATCGGCGTCGAAGCCCTCCCGGATGCTGCCCCTCCCGCCCAGACGCATGAGCTCGGCCGGGGCACGCGCGGTCCACCGGTTCAGGTCGGCCAGGGACAGGCCCCGCTTCCGGAGCGCCGTCCACAGCGCGGACAGGCTCCACTCCAAGGTGTGCAGCCCGATCGCGGGCCGGTGGCCTGATCCCACGGTCCGGATCGCCGACCAGTCCTCCCGCAGCGCGCTCCACAGGGCCTTCCGGTTGGCGTCGGAACGCAGTGGTGGTCGGCAGGCGTGCACCGGGGACTCCGGACCGGGGAACTCGGCGGGCAGGCACAAGTAGTGGGGGCAGGTGTGCGCGGTCAGTTCGACACCCACCGAACTCGCGGCCGCCAGCAGCGCCGCGCACTCGGCCGCGGTGAAGGGGGCCACGTGGGTACGCACACCCACCACCCGGGCCGCCGCGATCACCCGTTCCAATCCGCGCCGTTCGGCCCGGGGCGGCCGCTGGTCCGCCGTCACCGGCGGGGTGCCCAGCTCCCGTGCGTCCTCGGCGTGCACCAGCAGCAGGGCGTCCAGCGTGGCGATCTCGGCCATCGCCTTGCGCAACCGGGCGTCACCCAAGGCGCCCATGTCCGGGGCGCCCCCGTCCGACAGCGACCCCTGGAAGGCCACCACCCCGCCCGCGTGCAGGTCCGCCAGGTCCAGCGGCCCCGTCCCCTGGGTCACCCCGCCGAGGAAGGCCACGGGGACGGCCGACCTCGCGGCCGCCCGCTGGTGCACTTGGAGGGTGGCGGAGCAGGTGATGGCAGGACGCCCCGGGGCGGGAGAGGCCACCACACAGGTGACGCCGCCGCGCAGCGCCGCCTCGCCCACCAGACGGTAGGACTCGGACAGCTCCTGGCCGGGTGCGTGCACACCGGTATCCAGGTCGATCGCTCCGGGCAGCAGGGCGGTGGTTCCCAGGTCGACGACCTCGCGCGCGGGCAGGTCGGACTCGTATGGGCGCACGGCCTCGATCCGGCCGTCGCGGATCCCCACCGCGGCGGCCCGGACCCCGTCCGGCGCCACCACGCGCCTCGAACGGATGACACTGTCGAACTCGGGCATCGCCCTCCCCCTTCGTCGTGCGCTTGCGGTGCGGCTGAGAGGCGGGTGCCGTCGCGAGGCCGCGCAAGGCGCACGGCAGCGAGGATCGCGGTATCGAGGGGGCGGTTCGCGGCCTCTCCCGGGGACGTCGAGCCTATCGTGAAGGCCCTTCGGAGAAGGGGGAAACGTCACTTTCCCCACCCCCCGGTTCCGGGCGCCCACGACCGCACGCGAAGCCGGTGGGGAAAGGGGGATTGGCGCGGGGCACCCAGTCCGACACCGTGTAGTCAACGGTCTAACCTTGATCGAGGTGTTCCTCCGTGCACGGCCCCTGCCGGATCCCTGCCTGGACAGCAGTGGGGTGGCCACCACGGCCAAGAGCGCTGACCTGCTAGCTGACCGCAATCGACAACGGAGTGTTGTGTGGCTCCTCCCTCTGTGAAGGACACATCCTTGGAACGCCAGGACGAGGCCCCCGGCACGGCCAACGTCCCCCTCTACGCCCTGATCGCCGCGCTCGTGTGCACGACCGCACTGGGCGCCACCCTCATCCTGGGCGGCTCGGTCTTCCCCGAAGTCATCCCAGGTCTGCCAGACGCCGGTGAAGCAGTCCGCTGGGGTATGCCCATCGCGAAGACGGTCATGGACGCCGCCGCGGTCCTGACCATCGGCCTCCTGCTCATGGCGGTCGTGATGCTCGCCTCGGAGAAGGGGCGCCTGACCGAGCAGGCCACCGGTTACGTCCGCGGCGCGACCTGGACCGCCCTCGCCTGGACCCTCGGCACCGTGGCCACCCTCTACTTCCAGGCCTCGGAGTTCCTTGCCAAACCGGCGGGCGAGGCCACGATCGACGAGGTCACCGCCTACGCCGGCTCGGTGTCCGGCGGCATCGCCCTGATGTTCGTCATCCTCATCACGACGGGCATCGCGCTGTTCGGCCGCACGACCACCACCGCCACCGGCGCCCTCTGGCTGCTGGCCGCGGCCCTGGTAGCGGTCACCCCGCCCGCCCTGACCGGGCACTCGGCCTCCTCCGGCTCCCACGAGCTGGCCGTCACCGGGCTGGCCCTGCACCTGGTCTCCATCTGCGTGTGGGTGGGCGGCCTGGCCGTGGTCACCTACCACGCCACCCGCAAGGACGGCCAGGACCCGGCGGTCGCCGCCCACCGCTTCAGCCGCCTGGCCCTGTGGGCCTACGCCGGTGTCGCGATCAGCGGCGCGGCCAGCGCCTTGGCGCGCCTGTACTCCTTGGAAGACCTGTTCGGCACCGAGTACGGACTCATCATCATCGTGAAGGTCGTGCTCTTCGGAGTCCTGGGCGTGTTCGGCTACGCCCACCGCACCCGTGCGCTGGCGCGCATCGACGGGGCCCCGGCGGGTAAGGCCGGCCACACCTTCCGCCGCCGGATCTTCCTGCGCCTGGCCGCGGTCGAGGTCCTCATCATGTCCGCCGTCATCGGGATCTCCGTCGGCCTGGGCCGCACCTCGCCGCCCCCGCCGATGGAGGACACCGTAGACCCGGCCGCCGCCATCCTGGGGTTCCCCATCCCGCCCGAGATGAGCGTGCAGACGATCCTCACCCTCTGGCGGCCGGACCTGTTCTTCATCATGTTCGTCGTGATCGCCGGAGCCCTGTACCTGGGCGGCGTCCACCGGCTGGTCAAGCGGGGAGACAGGTGGCCGGTCGGCCGCACCGTCGCCTTTGTCACGGGTCTGCTGACCATCGTCGCGGTCCAGCTCAGCGGATTCGCGACCTACGCGATGATCATGTTCTCCATGCACATGATCCAGCACATGGTGCTGGCCATGGTCACCCCGATCCTCCTCGTGCTGGGCGCACCGGTGACGCTGGCCCTGCGCGCGCTCCGGCCCGCCGAGAAGCGGGGCGACCGGGGACCGCGCGAGTGGCTCAACGCGTTCCTGAACAGCCGGTTCTCCCATGTCGTGACACACCCCGCGGTGGGCGCCCCGATCTTCGTGTTCAGCCCGTACGCGCTGTACTTCACGCCGCTGTTCCCCATGATGATGAACGACCACCTCGGTCACCTGCTCATGGGCGTGCACTTCCTGGTCTCGGGCTTCCTCTTCTACTGGGTGATCATCGGGATCGACCCGGGTCCCCGGAAGCTCCCGTACCTGCTGCGCATCCTGTTGCTGCTGGTGGTGATGGGCTTCCACGCCTTCTTCGGCATCGCGATCATGGAGCAGGCGGCACCGATGGCCATGCAGTACTACGGCCAGTTCGAGATCCCCTGGATGACCGACCCGGCCATGGACCAGTACGCGGGCGGCGGGGTCGCCTGGGCACTCGGCGAGATCCCGACGGTCATGGTGATGCTCGCGATGGTCGTGCAGTGGTCGCGCGACGACGAACGGCAGGAGCGCCGCAGAGCGCGGCACAGCCGCCGCGGCGGCTCCGACGACGCCGACATGGACGCCTACAACGAGTACCTGGCCGAGCTCGACCGCCGTTCGCGCGGTGTTCGGGCCCCCAGCGCCCAGGAGCAGTCGGGCCCGGCGACCACCACGCTGGAGGCACCGGAGACCGAGAACCAGGAGGCCGAGGGCTCCGAGAACGGGGGCTCGGGGACTGACGGCCCAGGGACCGGTGAGGAGCCCGAAGGCCGGTCCAAGGACTGAACCGGCCGGACAGCCGCAGCCGAACCCGTACGGGGGCGCGCCCGACCGGGCGCGTCCCCGTTGCCCTTTTCTGGGGGCAGAATCGTTCTCCGGACAGCCGAGATCCCTGGACCTCGCGGGAGATCCGGTGTTGGCTCGACGCCATGACACCTTTCCGCTTCGGTATCAACACCGCCAGAATCGACCTCGAATCCTGGGCCGAGGACAGCCGGACCGCGGAGGAGCAGGGCTTCGACGTCCTCTTGGCGCCGGACCACCTGGGATCGGCCTCGCCCTTCGTGCAGCTGGCGGTCTCGGCCGCCGTCACCGACCGGATCCGTCTGGGTACCTACGTGCTCAACAACGAGTTCTGGAACCCCGCCCTGCTCGCGCGCGAGGTGGCCACCCTCGACCGCCTCTCCGGAGGGCGGTTCGAGCTGGGACTCGGCTCCGGGCACATGAAGTCCGAGTTCGAGGACGCGGGGATCCCGTGGCTGCCGCACGCCGACCGCACCGCGAACCTGGAAGCCAGCCTGGAGGAACTCGACCGCCGCCTGACCGAGGGAGGGCAGGAGCCCCAGCCGCTCCAGCGGCCCCGCCCACCGCTGATGATCGGCGGACACGGGCCCAAGACCCTCCGGATGGCGGCCGAACGCGCGGACATCGTCGCCTTCAGCGGCCTGACCCAGGTCCGGGGCGAGAAGATGGGCGTCTTCGGTGTGGCCGGTGCCGAAGAGACCCGCCAGCGCGTCGATCTGGTGCGCGAGGCGGCGGGGGTACGTGCGGACGGGATCGAGTCGAGCGTGCTCGTCCAGACCGTCGTGCTCACCGACGACGCCGAGAAGGCAGCCGCGGAGATCGCGGAGAAGCTCGGGGCTGACAGGCTGCCCCAGGGCGAGTCCCTGCTGGACTGCCCGTATCTGCTGGTCGGCACGGCACAGGAGATGGCGGACACGCTCTTGCGGCGCCGCGAGGAGTACGGGTTCACCCACGTGGTGACCCACGGACCCTTCCGGGACGCCCTCGCCGAGGTGATCCCGCTGGTCCGTGCCGCGGAGGAGAAGGAGCAGGACGCAGGCTAGGTCGAGTGCTCGGATGTAGGGACTCGCAGGAGGGGGTTCTGGCGGGGCGGGGAACGGCCGCGGGTCAGAGCTCGGGGGAGCTGGCTATGACGGCAGCGGCGACCTCCACCGCGGTCTCACAGGCGTCGTCCGCGCTGACCTGTACGAACAGCTCGTGTTCGTCGGAGGTGGCCACGTTGAGGTTGCAGGAGTCGGGGAACTCGGTGGTCAAACCCGGGTAGCCCTCGACGCTCGCGAACTCCTGGCCGTCCTCTCCGGAAAAGGCCGCGGCCACGGTGGTGGCGACCACCGTCTCGTCCGCGTCCTCGAACTCTTCCACCCGCACGTCGACGCTGGAGTCGACCTGGTCGGTGTAGAAGCAGTTGGTATCGGACTGCGGGCTGCCACCACCGTCCTCGGCGAGGATGCCCAGGTCGGCGGCCGTGTCGTCGGGGAGCAGGTCGCAGGGGTGCTCCGCGGTGGGTTCCAGCGGCGCCACCTCGAACTGGCTGATGGAATCGCGGTCGGCGAGTTCGACCTCGCCCGCACAGGCGCCGACCAGTATGACCGAGGCCGTTGTGACGGCCCATCTCCACCCGCGCACCGTTGCTCCGCCCGCTCTTCGTCTTCTGGGTCCGGGACTCCCTATCACGGAGAAGGCGAGGAGCCCCGGCACGAAGCTACAGAGCGGCACGGTGTGCTGTGGAAGATGTGGCCGGATGCGGCCACGGGGGTGGACAAGAGTGCATGGCCCGGTTCCTGACACGCTGTGTGACGTGGTGCGGGCAGCGGCGATCAGGCGAGGAAGGCCGTCACACCCGTCACGATCAGCCCCAGTGCCAGGCAGACGCCCAGCCCGCCGAGCAGCACCGGGGCCGAGGGCTTGATCCGGCTGAGCCCGGGCCGTCCGCTCACCAGGGCCTGACGGCGGGCCAGGACCGGAAGGAGCGCGACGTTCACCGCGTACATCACGGCGGCCACCGTGCTCGCGGAGACGAAGCCCATCCAGAAACCGGCGCCGTCGGACATCACGTTCAGCGAGGCCAGCGCCGGCAACAGCACCAACAGCACCACCGAGGCGGCCCCGAAGACGGTGAAGAGCCGGGGCGAGGCCCCGCGCGCACTCCCGGACACCACGAGGAGAAGACCGACCAGGGCCGCCATCATGATGGCGCCCCCGATTCCGAACACGGCGATGTTGACCAGCGAATTCACGCTGGCAATTGTCGCACCGCCCGCCGGGTGCCCCGACCCGGGGTGCCCTTGGCAGACGCGCTCAGGGAGCGTCGGAAAGCGCGCCGAAGCCCCTGCCGGGGATGCTTCGGTCGGATGAACCTATACGTGGTGCGTGTGCCTGGTGCCTGTGCTCTGGGACCTGGTGCTAGGGGTCCGTGTGGGTGTGGGTGACCCCCCTGTTGGAGGCAAAAACAGGGGTGAGCGTGACTCTAGGACCAGGGCTCACGGACCTTCCCCCGGAGGTGGCGGGGCCCGGGGCCTCGGGGCCGGGTCGGGTTCTGGCCATGCGGGGGTAGAGGCCCGGCGCAAGCGGGTGGGGGTTTGTTGGGGGGTGGACGGTTACGGGTGCGGGGTTGGGGATGGGTCCCCATCCGTATCCGAGACCCCATCGCCATCCCGGTTTCCGGTGCGGCCTCGGTTGCGGCCCGACCACATCCGGCGGTCGGTGCGCACCGCCCACCGGTGCTTGATCTGGTTATGGGTCGCACACAACGGCTGGATGTTAGCGGC
>NZ_BAAGZJ010000135.1:0-12114 GCF_054778635.1 Nocardiopsis nanhaiensis | reverse complement strand
GCAGGGCGGCGGGCGCGTCGGGCAGGATCACGCCGGGGCAGGGCGCGGGGGCCTGCCCGCGCGGGGGGCGGCCGCCGAAGGGGCGTTCCGGGCAGGCGGTGGTGAGCGCGGAGTCGGTGTACCAGAAGGGTTCGGCCAGGCGCCCGGAGTCGACGTGCGGGTGTGCTTCGGCCGCGCCGACGGCCCGTTCCAGGACACTGATCCGCCGTTCGTGCTCGGCCTCGTCCCGCGGGACCAGGAAGCGCATGGTGGCGCTGGTGATCTCGGCGTTCTCCAGCGCGGCCGCGTGGCGCTCGGTGTGGTAGCTCTCCAGGAGCTCGTCCCCGGCCCAGCCGTTTCGGACGTAGGCGAGCTTCCAGGCGGCGTTCTCGGCGTCCTGGACCCCGGAGTTGAGTCCGCGGGCGCCGAAGGGTGCGACCAGGTGGGCGTTGTCCCCGGCGAGCAGGATCCGGCCGGAGCGCATGCGGTCGGCCACGCGGGTGTGGAAGCGGTACACCGAGTGCCAGACGATCTCGTAGGGGGTGTCCCCGATGATCTGGCGGATGCGCGCGTCCAGGCGGCCGCTGGCTTCTTCGGCTTCGAGGTCGAAGTCCGAGGGGACCTGCCAGTCGATCCGGTAGACCGAGTCGGGGCAGGGGTGGATGAGGACCTGGCGGCCCGGGTTCCACTCGGGGTCGAAGTAGAAGCGGCGCTCCCGTTCCCAGTCGCCGAGGTCGGCTCGGATGTCGCAGATGAGGAAGCGGTCGTCGAAGCTGGTGCCGGAGAAGTCGACGCCCAGGGCGTCCCGGACGACGCCGCCGTGCGCGCCCAGGCAGGACAGGGCGTGGGAGCCGCGCAGGCGCACCGGGCCGCTGGGGGTGGCGCACTCCACGGTGACGCCTTCGGCGTCCTGGTCGATACCGGTGACCTCGTGGCCCCAGCTGATCGCCACGCCCGCCTCGACGAGGAGTTCGTCGAGGACCTCCTCGGTGCGCGACTGGGAGAGGTTGACGAAGGAGGGCAGGGACGAGGCCCCGGGGTCGGGTAGGCGGACGCTGAAGAGTTCGTGCCCGCGGTAGAAGGTGCGGGCGGTGTCCCAGGTCAAGCCCTCCGACACGATCGCGCCGCCGCCGAGCCAGTCCCACACGTCGAGGACGTCGCGTTGCTGGCAGATGGCCTTGGAGCCGACGGCGTCGCGTTCGGGGCGGCCGTCCACGACCAGTACGGGGACCCCACGGCGGGCCAGCAGCAGGCCCGCGGTCTGGCCGACCGGTCCCGCGCCGAGCACCAGGACGGGGTCGGCGGACGGGTCGGCTGGGGTGCGTGGCGCTGGGGGACGCATGGCGGGCTCCGTTCGTGGGGCGCCCCGTACGGGCGCGGTGGGCGGTGGAAGAGGGAGACGGCCCTCCGGCGGGTCAGCTCTGCAGCTGGTCCCAGACCTCGCGGTCGCGCTCCGCGGTCCAGATAACGGGGCGCTCGATACCGCTGAACTCGTCCCAGAGGCGGGAGGCGTCGAAGGGCAGGCAGTGCTCGAAGATCGGCCAGTGGCCGTAGTCGCCGACCAGCGCGGCGTGCGTGGCGGTGAAGGCCTCCTTGAGGGTGCCGCCGCGCTCGTGGACGGCGCCGACCTCGCGGATCATCACGTCGAGGAAGTTGCGGGTCTGCTCGATGGCGGCGTCGACCTCCGTGCGGCCCCGGCTGACGGCGCCGCGGCCGCCGACGAGCATCTCCGCCTCCAGGGCCTTGACGCTGTCGAGGGTGGGTCCGGCCCAGTCCTTGTGGAAGGCGTCGCCGGTGTACAGGGCGGCTTGGGCCTCGACGAGGTCGCCCGCGAAGAGGATCTTCTGCTTGGGCAGCCAGGCGACGATGTCGCCCTCGGTGTGGCCGCGGCCGAAGTACTCGAGGACCAGTTCGCCGCGGTCGCCGCCGAGGTCGATGGTGGTGCGGTCGGCGAAGGTCTGGGTGGGCCAGGTCAGGCCGGGGACGGAGTCGGCGTCCTTGGCCAGGCGGGGCATGCGGCCGAACTCGCTGGCCCAGTCCTCCTTGCCGCGTTCGCGGATGAGTTCGTGGGTCTTCTCGTGGGTGAGGATGACGGTGGCGTCGAAGGCGCTGGCGCCCAGGACGCGGACCGCGTGGTAGTGCGAGAGCACCAGGTAGCGGATGGGTTTGTCGGTGTGCTCACGGAGCTGGGCGAGCCACTCCTTGGCGGCGGTGGGGGTGGCCAGGGCCTCGAAGGCCACGACGAAGTCCTCGCCCTCGATGGCGCCCACGTTGGGGTCGCCCTCTGCGGTGAGCGCGTAGACGCCGTCGGCCAGGACTTCGAGGGTCTGCTCCTTGGCCTCGGTGTCGGCGGATGAGGCGAACGGCTTGGCTGCCATGGTCAGGCCCTTCACGTGTCGCGGGCGGCTGCCGCCACCCAGATGATCAAACGTTTGATGAATCTGACTCTAACGTGCCCTGCGCCACAGAGCCAAGAGGTACACGACCAACGGATGGGTGAGGCAGATCACATGGAAAGGCTACCCACGGAAGCGTGGAGCGACCGCGGGGCAAAGGCGCGGCCAACGACGAACACACCCGGGCACTACGCTGGTTCCGTGACTCACAACGCCGCACCCCCCAGCGATCTCACCTTCTGGTCATTCGTGGACTACGCGGTGCAGAAGGCCGAACGGGAGCTACCTTCGGTCAACGCCGAGGCCATGCGCATGGTCCTGACCCTCAACCGGGCGACGAGCATGGTCATCTACGACCTGGAGTCCTCCGTCCACCGCCCCCGGGGTTGGACCTGGCCGGGCTTCCGCGTGCTCTTCGCGCTCTGGCTGGCCGGCCCCATGGAGGCCAAGACCACCGCCGAGATCTCCGGTATGAGCCGCGCCGCCCTGTCCGCGCTGCTCAACACCCTCGAACGCGACGGTCTGCTCACCCGCGAACGCGCCACGCACGACCGCCGGGCCCTCCAGCTCAGCCTCACCGAGGCCGGATACGGGGCCATCCTGGGTGTCTTCCGCGCACACAACCGCCGCGAGAGCGCGTGGGCGGAATCGCTCGAGCCCGAGGAGCGCCGCGAACTGGTCCGCCTGCTCAACAAGCTGATGGCCGGATCCACCGAAGCCAAGGCCAAGTTCCGCAGTTGAGCGTCGGGGCGGCCGAAGTCACCGGACCGCCGACCGCCCCGGGCTGGTGACCGTTCCGGAGAACCGGCTGTTCCAGGGCGGACGGAATTGGATCCCGCCCACCGCCCGGAATGGACCTTGAGCGGGACCCGCCCACCTGTAAGCATCGGCGCATGGACGACACCGGCCGCGCCCGCCTGCGCGCAGCACAGAGCCAGTTCTCCGCCGAGAACACCTACCTCGACACCGCCACGCACGGCCTGCTACCAGCGCGGGCCCGCCTTGCCCTGGAACAGCACACGCAGGAGCTCGCCACCGGGAACTTCTCCCCCGGCGCGGTCGACGGCCTCGTGGAGGAGGCCCGGTCCGCGTACGCGAAGCTCGCCGGGGTCACCGCCGACCGGGTCGCGGTGGGCACGCACACCGCACAGTTCGTCGGGACGGTCGCCGCGAGTCTGCCGCCCGGATCCGAGGTCCTTCTCGCCGAGGGCGAGTTCGCCTCCGTGTCCTTCCCCTTCCTGGCCCGCCAGGCGCACGGGGTCCGGGTCCGACAGGTCCCTCTCGAACGCCTGCCCGAGGAGGTCGGCCCGGCCACCACGCTGGTCGCGGTGGCGGCCGCCCAGTCGGCCACGGGGGCGCTCGCCCCCGTCGCGGACCTGGCCACGGCCTGCGCCGACCACGGCGCCCGCCTCATGCTGGACACCAGTCAGTCGGCGGGCTGGCTCCCGCTGCCCGCGGACCGCGCGGACTTTCTCGTGTGCAGCACCTACAAGTGGCTGTTGGGCCCCCGAGGGGCGGCCTTCCTGACCGGGAGCGCGGAGGCCCTGGCCACGCTCGCGCCCCTCGCCCCCAACTGGTACGCGGACGCCGAACCGTGGGACGCGCTCTACAGCAGCCGGCTGCGCCTGGTCGAAGGGCCGCGCCGCCTGGACCTGGCACCGGTGTGGCCAGCCTGGATCGGCTTGGCACCCGGACTTGACCTGCTGAACGAGGTCGGGGTGGCTACCGTCCACGCCCACGACGTCGCCTTGGCCGCACGGTTCCGCGCCGCGATGGAGCTCGCCGAGACGGGCTCGGCGATCGCCTCGGTCCCCACCACCGAGGGCAGCGCCAAGCGCCTTACCGAAACGGGGATCGCCGCATCCGTCCGCGACGGGCGGCTGCGGGTCAGCTTCCACCTGTACAACACCGAAGAGGACGTGGATCACCTGGTCAAGGCCCTACGGGCCTGAGTCGGCCACTCTGACCCGGCCCCGTTCCCAGTCAGCGTGACCGGGTGCCGCACCTGCGTCAGCGCTCCCAGTCCGCACCCTCGGGCAGGGGATGGCCCTCCTCTCGCATGCTGCGCAACACGCGCAGGAGCCGCGCGGCGGCGGGGCTCGTGGTCCGGTTCTCGGGGACCACCACGCTGATGCCGCGCTCCGTCGCGGGGGACTCCAGCGGCACCCGGACGTGCTCGGCGAAACCCAACAGGGGCAGGGCCAGCGCGGGCAGGGCCGAGACCCCGATCCCGGCGGAGACCAGTCCCCCGACCGTCGATATGTTCCTCGCCTGGATGAGGTGCGGGTCGAGGACACCCGCGTCGCGCAGGGCATCCTCGACGGCCATGCGGACGCTGGAGTCCCCGCCGGTGACCACGAAGGGCTCGGCGGCCAGGGCGGACCAGGTCAGGACGGTCTGCTCGGCGAGGGGATGTTCCGGGGGCAGGACCGCCAGGAACCGGTCCCTGGCCAGCGGCGCCGAGCGTGTACCGGGGCGGGGGCGGCCGACCGCCACCAGCGCCAGGTCGCACTCCCCCGCCGCCAACCGGTCCAGCGCTGCCTCGGACATGCCGTCCAGGACGTGCACGTCGATCCCGGGAACCTCCCTGCGCAGGCGGACGATGGCCGGGGGCAGCAGGGTCGCGGCCAGTGAGGGCAGCGTCGCCACGGTCACCGTGCCCCGGTCGCCGCGCAGGTAGCGCTCCAGGCCGTTCATCTCCGCCCGGTGCTGGGACAGCAGGCGTTCGGCCACCGCGAGCACCTCCGTCCCCTCCGGCGTGCAGCGCACCCGCCTGGTCGTGCGCTCCAGCAGAGGCACACCCAGCGTGCGCTCCATCGAGATGACGGTACGGCTCAAGGACGACTGGGCGACATGGAGCTGATCGGCCGCGCCGGTGAAACTTCCTTGGCGGGCGACGGCCGCGAAGACCTGGAGCTGCCTCAGGGTGAGATCCATGCTTTCAGAGCATAGGTGCTTGCCGATTCCATGCTGGACATGCACGGAAACTCAGGGGAAACATGGGGCGCATGTGGCCCAGCCCACGTTCACCCCCCAGACCAGAGGAGCCCTCCGCATGCTGACCGCCATGGGATTCGCGACGATCTCCGTCGTTCTCGTGCTGTTGCTGTCCAACCGCGTGGGCGCGGTGGTCGCCCTGATCGGCGTCCCCGTTACCGCGGCCTTCCTCATGGGATTCGGCCCCGGCGAGGTCGCCGCCTTCGCCAGCGAGGGCATCAACGGGGTGGCCGCCACCACGGCCATGTTCGTGTTCGCCATCCTGTATTTCGGGGTGATGCGCGACGCCGGGCTCTTCGACCCGATCGTGCGCCGGGTGCTGCGGTTCGCGGGCAACAACCCGGTGACCATCGCGGTGGCCACGGTGGTCCTGGCGATGGTGGCCCACCTCGACGGCGCCGGTGCGACCACATTCCTCATCACCATCCCCGCGATGCTGCCGCTGTACGACGCGCTGGGGATGCGCAGGCTCGTCCTGGCGGCGCTCACCGGTTTGGGGGCGGGGATCATGAACTTCGTCCCCTGGGGAGGTCCGACAGTGCGGGCCTCTACGGCCACCGGGATTCCGGCCAACGACCTGTGGGTCCCGCTCATCCCCGCGCAGGTGATCGGCATGGTCACCTGTGTGGCCATCGCCTACTACCTGGGGGTGCGTGAGCGCAACCGGCTCAACGCTCCAACAGAGGAGCAGCGGGTCCCGTCCCGAGCGGGTAGCGGCGACCACTCGGCCGAAGGGGCCGAAGAGGACACGACGCGGGAGCAGGGCCCGGAGTACGAGTCAGACCACCCCGAGCTCCTGCGCCCGCGCCTGTACTGGGTCAACGCGGCCCTGACCCTGGCCACCGTCGGCGTGCTCATCTCGGGCAGCATGCCACCGGAACTGGTGTTCATGCTGGCCCTGGTCGTCGCCCTGGTCCTGAACTACCCGGGCATGAAGGAACAGACGGCCAGGATCAACTCCCACGCCAAGGGCGCGATCCTCATGGCCAGCACGCTGCTCGCCGCAGGCGTCTTCCTCGGTGTGATGGAGGAAAGCGGCATGATCCAGGCCATGGCCGAATCCATGACCGGTGCGATGCCTGCCTCCCTCGGCCCGGGACTTCCCCTGCTCATCGGGGTGCTCGCGGTTCCCATGAGCCTGCTCTTCGGGCCGGACGCCTACTACTTCGCGGTCATGCCCGTCCTGGCAGCCGTCGGTGAGAGCTTCGGGGTGGCTCCGATCGACGTGGCACAGGCCTCCATCACCGGCCAGGAGACCGTGGGCTTTCCCATCAGCCCGATGACCGGTTCCTTCTACCTCCTGGTGGGGCTTACCGGAGTCCCCATCGGTTCGCACATCCGGTTCCTCTTCCCATGGATCTGGCTGGTGAGCCTGGTGGTCTTCGGTTCCGCGCTGGCGATGGGTGTCATTCCGCTCTGGGTGTCCTGACCGGGGGCCACCGGAGAGCGGAACCGTGCCGTGAGCCCGGATTCCATGAAGAGCAAGCACGACCAACCCACACGAACTGAAGGAGAACACGTGCCCCAAGGTGTCCGCATCGGCTGTGGAGCAGGGTTCGCGGGCGACCGCCTCGAACCCGCCGTCGACCTGGTGGAGCGGGGTGCACTCGACACCCTCGTCCTGGAGTGCCTGGGTGAGCGGACGGTGTCGCTGGCCTCCCTGCGCGCCACCGACGGCTCCGGGCCCGGGTACGACCCGCTGCTGCGCAGACGGCTGGCCCTGCTGCTGGAACCGCTGGCCCGTCGTGGCACCCGGTTGGTGACCAACGCGGGGGCGGCCGACCCGGTCGGAGCCGCGCGGATGGCCCACGAACTGGCCCGCGAACTGGAGGTGTCCCCCCGGATCGCCGCGGTGACCGGTGACGACGTCCTGGACCGGATCGACCGGTCAGCCCCGGCCTGGGAGGACGGCCGACCGCTGGAGTCCCACGGCGAACTGGTCTCGGCCAACGCCTATCTGGGGGCCGAGGCCCTACTACCCGCCCTGGCCGACGGCGCGGACATCGTCATCGCCGGGCGGGCGGCCGACCCCTCGCTGTTCCTGGCCCCGCTGTTGGACACCCTGGGCTGGGATCCGCGGGACGAAGGGCTGCTAGCGGCAGGCAGTCTGACAGGGCACCTGTTGGAGTGCGCCGGCCAGGTCACCGGCGGCTACTTCGCCGACCCCGGACTCAAAGACGTCCCGGACCTGGCGAACCTGGGGTTCCCCTTGGCCGAGGTCGCGCCGAACGGTTCCGCGGTCCTCACCAAGAACCCGGGCACCGGCGGGCGGGTGGACCGGATGACGGTCACCGAGCAGCTGACCTACGAGGTCACCGATCCAGCCGCCTACCTGACCCCGGACGTGACCCTGGACATGACCGGGGTGCGCTTGGCGGAGACGGGCGCGGACCGGGTGCGGGTCTCGGGGGCGCGCGGTCGCGCGCGACCGGACCGGCTCAAGGCGAGCGTCGGCTACCGGGCCGGTTTCCGCGGCGAGGGCGAGATCTCCTACGCCGGGCCCGGAGCGCGGGCCCGTGCCCGGCTGGCCGGCGAGGTGGTCCGTGAACGCCTGGCCGGTCGTGTACCGGTGCGGGTGGACGTCATCGGCGGCGCGGACACCCCCGACGAGGTCGGCGAGTGCCGACTGCGGGTGGCGGGCGCCGCCCCGGACCGGGTCGGCGCTGAGGCGGTCGAGGAAGAGGTCGGCGCACTGTACACGTGCGGTCCGGCCGGGGGCGGCGGGGTGCGCACCCGCAGCACCGAGGTCATCGGGATCCTGTCGACCACCGTGGGGCGCGACCTGGTCGAGCCCCGCACCACCTACTTCGGGGAGGGAGCGAAGTGAGTCGGCCGGAAAGGGACGGCGGGAGCGTCCGTCTGCACCAGATCGCCCACGCCAGGGCCGGGGACAAGGGCAACCTCAACACGCTCTCCGTCATCGCCCGCGAGGAACGCTGGTACCCGGTGCTGTGCGCGGAGCTGACCCCCGAGCGGGTCGGCGAGGCCCTGGCGGAACGGGTGCGCGGACCGGTGGAGGTGCACCGGATGGACCACGTGCGGGCGCTGGTGATCGTGTGCGCCCGGGCATCCGATGACACGGTGACCACGTCGTTGCACCTGGACGCCCACGGTAAGACGCTGGCGTCGGTGCTCCTGGGCACGGAGGTTCCCGTCCCGCCGGAGTCCGGGGGACCCGACCGTTAGCGGGACGTGCTGCCGCACCGACGCGCCGTGGCCCCCAGCCCCGGGCCAGGTCAGTCCTTCTTGCTGGCGACGAAGACCGGGATGTGCCGGTCGGTCTTGCGATCGTAGTCGGCGTAGGGCGGGAACGCCGCCACGGCACGCTCCCACCACACCTGCCGCTCTTCGCCCTCGATCTCCCGGACCCGTGCGGCGAAGGGCTCGGGGCCGTCCTGGATGGCCACCTCGTCGGGGGCCGCGCGCAGGTTGTGCACCCAGACGGGGTCCTTGGGCGCGCCGCCCACGGACCCCACCAGCGCGTACTCGCCATCGTGCTCGACCCGCATGAGGGCGACCTTGCGGACATTGCCGCTGCTGCGGCCCCGCATGGTCACGATGACTACCGGCATCCCGGTGTCCAGCAGGGTGTTGCCCTCGCGGCCGCCGGTGCGCTCGTACAGATCCACCTGGTCGCGGACCCACTTCGACGCACTCGGCACGTACTCGCCCTGCAACACGTCGCTCACGTTCACCACTCTCCTCGGTGCTCGGCTAAGGAAACCACCCCGATGGTGCCATGGCGACCCTCTGTTAGAAGATGACGCCGCAGAAGGGCGCGTCGAAACGGTGCAGGGCGGTGTCGAGGCGGGTGACCGTGCCCGGGGTGTGCTCGGTGACCAGGCCCGCGTGCAGGAAACCGGTGAGCGAGGTCTGGCCGAGGTGGGCGGCGCCGAGGTGGAACGTGTCCAGGGACAGGTCAGGTGCCGCCTCGGTGCGCTCCACCCGGGCCCCGTCGGTGTCGGCCTTGACCCGCCAGCGTCCGGCGTTCCACGGTGCGTACCGGTCGGTGACGTCCAAGACCGCCTCGAAGGGCATCGCGTAGGGCCGCTCGGACAGGGCTCCGGGCAGGTCCACCAGCCGCAGCCACAGGGAGGGGAAGTACTGGCGCGCGGCCCGGCCGCGGTCGGTGAGCAGGTGGTGCAGCGGGCAGTCCGCCGGGAGGAAGCCGAAAACCACCCGGTTGGTCAGGTCGCGGCTGAACAGGTGCTCGAACAGGGCGGTCCAGGCTGCGGGGGCCGTCGCGGTGATCTCCCGGACGTGCACCTCGCCGCGGGCGCCGTCGTCCGCCCAGTCGCCCCTGGTCCGGTAGAGGGCGTAGCCGAGCGGCCCGTCGGGGCCGCGTACCACCGCGGCCATCAGCGGCCCCTGGTCCCCGCGCTGTTCGGGGCCGTCGCGCAGAGCGCGGTCCCACCAGGGTTCGGTGCGGCGGATCTGGCCCATCTGGGACCGGGCCACTTCGTCGTGCACCCGCGCGAGGTCGGCGCGGACCTGCTCCGGTTCGCTCAGGACGGTCCGCAGGTCCGGGTCGCGGGGCGCGTCGGCGCGCAGCACGGTGTGCGGTCGGCCGATGCTGGTCCGCAGTTCATCGAAGGCCTTGCCGTAGCCGAAGCGCTCGTAGATGGAGCCCTCCGAGGCCCACAGGGCGGCGTAGCGCACCCCGGACTCGCGGATGTCGGCGAGTTGGCGGCGCATGAGCGCGCTCAGTACCCCTTGGCGGCGGTGGGTGGGCCACACGCCGACCCCGGTGACCCCGGCGACGGAGGCGGGGCCGCCCGGCATGGTCATGTCGAGGGGGAAGTAGTTGGTGGATCCGATGACCTCGTCGTCGCCGTCCCGGTCGTCGACGGCGACGAGGAGGCGCTCGTAGCCCATGGCGTCGTGGAGCGGGCGCGCCCGCTCGGCCAAGGTTTCCGGGCCGTCGGGGAACAGGAGGGCCTGACCGACCACCCGCATCGCCTCGGTGAACTCGTCGCGGTCGCTGTGGCGCACGGTCCAACCCGGGTCCGGGACGGTGCGGCCGACTTTCTCGTTTTCGCCCATGGACAAGGCATATCAGCGGCCCCTCTGGGGCGGCCACAGGTTTTGTGGCCGGCGCGCCCGTGACCGGACACACCGGTGGATCTAGAAGTTGAGCCCGCAGTAGGCCGCGCGCGGCAGGTGCAGGGCGGTGTCGAGGCGGGAGGCGGCACCGGGCGTGTGCTCGGTGACCAGTCCGGCGTCGACCAGGGCCGTCAGCGAGCGCTGACCGAGGTAGACCGATCCCAGGTGGGCGGTGTCCAGAGTGAGGTCGGCGCCCTGGGAGGCGCGTTCACAGGTGGCGCCGTCGAGCCCGGTGCGCAGGCGCCAGGTGCCGTCGTTCCAGGGTGCGTGGACGTCCCGCACCGCCAGGGTCACGTCCACCAGGGTGGCGTAAGGACGGTCGGCGAGGGCGCGGGGCAGGTCGACCAGGCGGATCCGCAGGGACTCCTGGGCCGTTTCGACCAGCCGGTCGCGGTCGGCGATCAGGTTGGTGAGCGGGTCGTCGGCCGGAAGGGAGCGGAAGGAGATCCTGGTGACCAGGTCACGGGAGAAGACGTGGTGGTACAGGGCGGCGCGCGCCGCGGGGGTGGTGGAGACGACTTCCTTGACGTCGACCCTGGCGTCGGTGCCGTCCGCGGACCGGTAGTTGGTGGTGGCGTAGAGGGCGTATCCCTGGGGTCCGTCGGGGCCGCTGACCACGGCAGCCCAGGGGGCGCCGGTCTTGAGGACGCGCCCCCACCAGGAATCGCCGCGTGCGAACTGGCCCACGCGGGCGGTGACGGTCTCGCGGTGGAGCCGGTCGAGGGCCGGTCGGGCCTCGGTGGCGGGCAGCAGTTCCACTGAGAGTGCGGCGTCACCGGGGGCGTCTGAGCGCAGCACTGCGTAGGGTCGGCGGATCCGGGCGGAGAGTTCGAAGGCGGCCAGGCCGTAGCCGTAGCGGCCGTAGATGGCGTCCTCTGACGAGTAGAGTGCGGCGACCGCCTCACCGCGGGCGTGGATGTCGGCGAGCTGGCGGCGCATGAGGGCGGTGAGGACGCCGCGGCGGCGGTGGGTGGGCCACACGCCGACCCCGGTGACCCCGGCGACCGTGCGCGGACCTCCCGGGAGGGTCATGTCCAGGGTGTAGGCGGCGGTGGTGCCGACCATGCGGTCGCCGTCCGTGGCGACGAGGATGCGATCGTGTTCGGCGACCGGGTGTTCGCGTTCGGCCTCGAGCTCGTCGTCGGAGGCGACGATCATCGGCTCGGCGTAGACCCCGACCACGGAGGGGAACTCCTCAGGGCCGACGCCTCGGACGGTCCAGGATGTGCCTTCGGTGTGTCCGGTGCGGGGGATGTTCTGCGCGTCCATACCCGCCACCCTTGCAGCGCAGGGGTGACCCGGGCCACCCCTTTTCGACGGTTCGATCCCTTGGACGACGAGGCAGTCACGGAGGTCCTCCGGTGCGCGCTCGCGCTGGCCCGCGTCGGGGGCTGTGAGCTGTTCGGGGTTCCCTCAGCCACCCTCCACCCCGGTCAACACACAGCACTACGGCCGCAGGCCGCCGTTGAAGAGCCAGGCACTCAGGTCGGTTCGCCCTAGAGAAAGAATCAGGGGGAGTTCGCCGATTCCCCCCACACCGGCCCACCTGTTTCGCTAACGTCTTTCTCGAACGTGTGAACGAGACACCGGGAGGGGGTGGGACCCGTGGCCGAGACCGCCCCACACCAGGACGAACAAC
>NZ_BAAGZJ010000134.1:0-12455 GCF_054778635.1 Nocardiopsis nanhaiensis | reverse complement strand
CCGGCCAGGCCGCCCCCGCGGCCCCCGCAGCTCCGGCCGCGCCCGCCGCCGAGGAGCCCAAGCAGCCGGCCGCCGCCGGTAAGGGCGCCGACGACGAGGACTGGTGGCAGGAGTAGCGGTCAGCCGCCGCTGAACGCGGCTGAGCCGTCCTGAGCACGGTGAAGGGCCCGGTTCCCAGGATTCGCTTCCAGGGGCAGCCGGGCCCTTCGTCTTGCCCGGTGGGCGAGGAGCACCGGCCCACCGGGCAGGAGTCTCGCTACCTGTCTTGTCCGAGAGTGTTCCGGCGTTCACACCGGAGGTCAATCGGCCCCGAGCTCCCACCCGCCCGTCCGTCTGTCGGCAGGGGCGCGCGTTCTGGTTCTGTCGTAGGCGGGTGTGACGATGCCGGGCATACAGCTCAGGTATGCCTTCCGCGTGTACCCGGACGCCGACCAGGGCAAACGCGCCCTACCCAAGATCGGCGAGATCAAGGTGCGGTGGTCACGCACCCTGCCCTCGACCCCCGCCACCGTCACCAAAGACGCCGCCGGCCGGTACTTCGCCTCGTTCGTGGTCGAGACCGACGACCAACCCCTGCCCGAGACCACCGATGACGTGGGCATCGACCTGGGGCTGGGCCACTTCGCTGTCCTGTCGGACGGCACCAAGATCGACAACCCCCGGTTCCTGCGCCGGGCCGAGAAGAAGCTGAAGAAGGCCCAGCGGACCCTGTCGCGCACACAGAAGGGATCGGCCAACCGGGCCAAGGCACGGGTGCAGGTCGCCCGCTGCCACACCAAGGTCGCCGACGCGCGCGGCGAGTTCCACCACCAGCTCTCCACACGCATCATTCGCGAGAACCAAGCGGTGTACGTGGAGGACCTGTGCGTGAAAGGGCCCGGGCGCACCCGGCAGGCTAAGAGCGTGCACGACGCCGGCTGGTCGGCGTTCGTGAACGTGCTCGAATACAAGGCCGCACGGTACGGGCGCACCTTCGCCAGGGCGAGCCGGTTCCTGGCCTCCTCCCAGACGTGCCATGTCTGCTGGGTGGTGGACGGACCCAAACCACTGCATGTGCGCACGTGGCCCTGTTCCGGGTGCGACACCGAACATGACCGGGATGTGAACGCGTCCCGGGTCGTGCTCGCCGCTGGACGGAAACTCGCCCGAGGGCGGGAAGCGGAGAGTTGAACGTCGGGTCCCCGCTGCGAGATCATGGCGAAGCCCTCGCAGTAGGGGCGGGAGGCTGGGTACGACCACCACCCTTTCGGGTGGGGCACAGGCTGGCGAAACAGGAACCAGCGGCCGCTGTTAAGCGCGCCGCGCCTATGGCCGCGAGGCTGTGGGAATCCCCGGGGTCCACCCCCGGGGAGGACGTCAAACGGTGTCCTTCTCCCAGGGGCCGTCCCAGTCGGTGGGCAGCGGATAGGCCTCGGGATTGACCCGCTTGACGACCTCGTTGAGGACCCGGCGCACGTAGGGCTCACCCACCCACAGGTGCTTGGCGCCGTCGACGCCGATGATCTCGGCCTGGGTGAGCGGCGCGAAGCGTTCGCGGGCCTCGTCGGGCTGCAGGAAGTCGTCGTGCTCGGGGACGAGCGCCACCACGGGCTTGCCCGAGTCCGCCCACACCTTCATGTCGGCCTCATCGGCCCGGTGCAAGGGCGGGGACAGCAGTAGCGCGCCCCGGACCTGGGGGTCGCAGCCCCATTTCAAGGCGAGTTCGGTCCCGAAGGACCAGCCCAGCAGCCAGGGCTCGGGGAGCTCCTCGAACTCGGTGAACTCGATGGCGGCGAACACGTCGTGCTTCTCGGTCTCGCCCTCGCCGAACTCTCCCTGGCTGGTGCCGTGGCGCGAGGTCGTCCCGCGCGTGTTGAAGCGCAGGACGGCGATGTTGGCGAGCGCGGGCAGCCGGAAGGAGGCCTTGCGCATGACGTGGCTGTCCATCATGCCCTCAGCGGTGGGCAGCGGGTGCAGGCACACGAGCGTGGCCGCGGGTTCGCCGCCCTCCGGAAGGGCCAGCTCGCCGATCAGCTCGAGGCCGTCACCGGTGTGCAGGGTGATGGGTCGGCGCACGGCGGGAAGCACCGTGGTGGCTCTGATCTCCATGGCTCCTCATAAGTAGTCAGGTGGCCCGGCAGCTCCGGGTCAGTATCTGGGGGCCCTGGGCGAGCGCTGAGTACGCCGGTCCCAGCAGGAGGAGTGCCAGTGCCGCCGGTCCCCGCCGTCGCCGTACGGGCGCCACGCCACGACGTGGGCCATGCCGACCGGGATCTCCTGCGCGCAGCCCGGACACCGGTAGGACTTGGTGGCGGCCGCACCGGGGATCCGGCGCGTCACCCACTCCCCGTCCGGTCCGGTCTCCCGGCGCTGCCCGCCGGTGACGCGCAGCATGAGGGCGTCCTCGTCAGGGGGGCCACTGGGGGCGTTCCGACCCCGGGAGGTCTTACGGCGGGGGCTGTTACGGCGCGGACTCACCCCTCAAGGGTAGGAGAAAAACGACAGTGGCCGCCGTCACACCACGGGAAGGTGTGACGACGGCCAGGTGACCGCGTCCAGGGTCGGTTCAGGTCGGGTGCCGCTCGGCGGTGGCCCTTCAGTGGCTGCCGCAGGCGCAGCCGCCGCCCTGCGGGGCGGCCTCGTCGGCGTCGGGCAGCAGGTCCATGAGCAGCGGGGCGGGCACCGCGATGGTGGTGAGGCTGTACTCCGACATCGCCACCAGGGTGGTGATGACGGACTCGGCCCCGCGCTCGTCGAGGAGCTCGGTCGGGCCCTTCGGGTAGCCGCAGCCGAAGCGCATGGCGGTGTCGATGTCCTTAGCGGAGGCGTAGCCGTCGCCGATCATGCGCAGGGCGTCGTCGATCTGCGGCGCGATGAGCATCTCGCCCAGGTCGAGGGTCTCCTCGTCCCGCACCATCTCGGCGAAGCGGCCGGTGCGCTTGGGCTCCGCCGGGTCGTCCTTGCCCTTGTAGAAGCCCTGGCCGGACTTGCGGCCCAGGTGGCCGGCGGCGACCAGTCGGCGCAGCAGCGGTGCCGCGACGTAGCGCGGGTCGCGGAACTCGTCCCACAGGACGTCCATGACGGCCAGGCAGACGTCCAGGCCGACCATGTCCGCGAGGGTGATCGGGCCCATGGGAAGGTCGGCGGCCTTCTTGACGGACTCGTCGATCTCCTCGCGGGTGGCGACGCCGCGCTCGTAGAGGCGGATCGCGTCGTTGATGTAGGGCACCAGCAGCGCGTTGGCCACGAAGCCGCTGCGGTCCCCGACCGTGATCGGGGTCTTGCCGATGCGCTTGGCGACCTCGGTGACGATGTTGACGGTCTCGTCGCCGGTGGAGACCGTGGTGATGACCTCGGCCAGCTTCATGACCGGGGCCGGGTTGAAGAAGTGCAGACCGACGACCTTCTCGGGTCGGCCGGTCAGCGCCGCGATCTCGGTGACCGACAGCGAGGAGGTGTTGGTCGCCAGGATCGTGCCGGGCGCGCAGATCCGGTCCAGGTCGCCGAACACGTCACGCTTGATGTCCATGCGCTCGGGGACGGCCTCGACGACGAAGTCCGCGTCCGCGAGGTCCTCGCGGGACGTGGAGAACGTGAGGCGGCCGTCGATCCCAGCGCGCTCCTCCTCGGTGAGTTTGCCCTTGCTGACCGCACGCGAGAGGGACTTGTCCACGTGACCACGGCCGCGGTCGAGGGCGGCCTGGTCGATCTCGACCCCGACGACGTTGAACCCGGCTCGGGCGAACACCTCAGCGATGCCCGCACCCATCGTGCCCAGTCCTACGACGCCGACCTTGTCAAATTCCTGCACCATGGGCCCCACCTTAGACGCCCTTTGGACCCTGGTCGTGCGCGGGGACCGGAACTTTACTACTGACCAGTAGGGCCGCCTCGTCCTGCTCCGATCCCCCCTGTTCCGCGCCCGGCCGGTACCACGGCGATGGCCAGCGCGGAGAACACCGCGCCCACCGCGAACACCGCGGGCAGTCCCGCGAGCGTGATCACCGCCGCCATGAGCACGGGGGTCAGCGTCGTGCTGACCCCTTGGAGCCAGTTCTGCACGGCGAGGGCCCGGCCGGCCCACGCGGTCCCGGCGATCTCCGCCACGGAGACGAAGGTCAGCCCGTTGTGCCACATCGTCATGACCAGGCAGGTCAGGAGCAGCGGTACCGCCGTCCACTCCCAGGCCTCCGGCAGGAAGGTGAGCAGGACCAGCGCGACGCCGGACAGCGCAGCGAGCCACCGCACCGGCCGCATCCGGTCTCCGGTCCGGTCCGACCGGGCGCCGAGTAGGAGCCGACCTGCGGCTCCGGGGATCTGGGCCGCCGCGACCACCGCACCGGCCGCGGGTGAACTCCACCCCTGTTCCTGGACCAGGTAGATCACGGCGTAGACCATCAGTGTGACCTGTGGGACGCCGAGGAGCATGCTCACCCCGTGCACCCGCCAGATGGTCCACCGCCGGTACGGGGAGCCGCTGAGGGCTGACGGCTGCGCTTCCGGGCTCCCCGCTGGCCCCTGGTCACCGGTGACCGCTCGTTTGGCTTCCCCCTTAGCCTTCGAGGCGGCATCCGAGAGTGGGGCGGTGGCCATCGCGAGCACGAGCGGAACGGCGAGGAGGGAGAGCACCCCCGGGAGCGTCATCGCGCCCACGAACCCCCACGCGTCGGCGGCCCAGGGCAACGCCAGGGCAGAGACCCCCACGCCCAGCGGCAGTGCGGACTGCCGGACCCCCATGGCCAGTCCGCGCTCCCCGTGCGCGAACCAGATCAGGACCAGGCGCCCGCTCGCCGCGTTGACGGGGCCGCCGACCGCTCCCAAGAGCAACAGGACCACCGCCGCGCTCCACAGCTCCGACACCGTCCAGAGCAGGCCCAGCGCGCCCGCAGTCAGGGTCAGGCTCAGCGCCATCGTGGAGCGCTCCCCCACGCGGTCGATCACCACGCCCCACGCCAGGAGCGTCACCAGCAGCCCGAACGAGGGCAGCCCCGCCAGAACCCCGGCCTGAGCCGTGGTGACACCGAAGGCCTCGCGCAACTGCGGTAGGACGATCGGCACCCCGAACATCGCCGAGACACTGGCCACCTGCGCCACCATGCTGACGGTCAGGATCATCCAACGATTACGCACGACCATCCCGACAGCCTAGAGAGGCGCCCGCGGAGCCGTTGCCCCGGCTCCGTCCGGGATCACCCCCGAACCGACCTCAGCCGCGCCCGGAAGGCGGTAACGTGACGTCCCGTGCGTCTCGTCATCGCGCGGTGCAGCGTCGACTACGTCGGCCGGCTCACCGCCCACCTGCCCATGGCTCCCCGGCTGATCCTCATCAAGGCCGACGGGAGTGTGTCCATCCATGCCGACGACCGGGCGTTCAAGCCGTTGAACTGGATGAACCCGCCGTGCAAGGTCCGCGAGGAGACGGTCGAGGACGGCGCCGACGTGTGGACGGTCACCCACAGCAAGTCCGGGGAGAAGCTCGTGCTGACCCTGGAGGAGATCATGCACGACTCCTCCCACGAGCTGGGCAAGGACCCCGGACTCCAGAAGGACGGCGTCGAGGCCCACCTCCAGGAGCTGCTCGCCGAGCACATCACCACCCTCGGCGAGGGCTACTCGCTCATCCGCCGCGAGTACCCCACCGCCATCGGCCCCGTGGACATCCTGTGCCGCGACGGCGAGAGCAACACCGTGGCGGTCGAGCTCAAGCGCCGGGGCGACATCGACGGCGTCGAGCAGCTCACCCGCTACCTCGAACTCCTCAACAGGGACCCCGCACTGGCCCCGGTGGCCGGTGTGTTCGCCGCCCAGGAGATCAAGCCGCAGGCCAAGGTCCTCGCCGAGGACCGGGGCATCTCCTGCGTCGTCCTGGACTACGACGAGCTGCGCGGTATCGAGCCCGACACCCTGCGCCTGTTCTGACCCGCACCCTGAGATCCGTGCCCTCCCGGCCCTGAACCCGTGTCCTCCACTCGGAGGACACGGGTCCGCCTTCGAGGCGGATACCCCCGGAAACCGTGCCACGGGACGCTCGGGGTATGAGCACACCAGTCATCGAGACCAGCGGCCTCCGGAAGCGGTACGGCGACACCCAAGCCGTCGCCGGGGTCGACCTGCACATCGAACAGGGCGAGATCTTCTCGTTCCTCGGCCCCAACGGCGCCGGCAAGAGCACCACCGTCGAGATCCTGGAGGGCTTCCGCCACCGGGACGGCGGATCCGCCCGGGTCCTCGGCGAGGACCCCGGCAATGCGGGCCGCGCCTGGCGCTCCCGCGTGGGCATCGTCTGGCAGAAGGAGACGATGGTCCCCAAGCTGCCGGTGCGCGACCTCGTCCGGCACTTCGCGGGCTACTACCCGCTCGCCCACGATCCCGACGAGATCATCGCGCTGGTCGGGCTGGAGCACAAGGCGAAGCAGCAGGCCGAGTCCCTCTCCGGCGGGCAGCGGCGCCGCCTGGACGTGGCCCTGGGCATCGTCGGCCAGCCCGAACTCCTCTTCCTGGACGAGCCGACCACGGGGTTCGACCCCAAGGCCCGGCGCGAGTTCTGGGGCCTCATCCGGGACCTCTCCGACCGGGGCACCACCATCGTCCTCACCACCCACTACCTGGAAGAGGCCGAAGAACTGGCCGACCGCGTGTGCGTGATCGCGCAAGGCCGGATCCGGGCCGTCGACACCCCCGCGGCGCTCGACGGACGCGCCTCCGCCCAGGCGACGGTCGGCTGGCTGGAGGACGGCCGGCACCGCGAGGTCCGCACCGACGAACCCACCCGGGTGGTCTCGGAACTGGCCGGGCGCTTCACCGACGAGGTCCCCGAGCTGAGCGTGCACCGCCCCACCCTGGAGGAGACCTACCTCAGAATGATCGACGACGGGGCCGACGACCAGAACGACAACCAGGGCGACGACCGGAAGGAAGGCCGGGTATGAGCACCCCCACCGCCGCACCCGACAACACAGTGGCGGCTTCCCCGCGCGCCAACGTCCCCAACGGTTCCCGGGGGCGACCCCCCGGGCCGGTCCGCGTCGGCCTCTCGAGGGGATGGATGGAGGTCCGCACATTCGTCCGCGAGTGGGAGAGCGTGGTCTTCACCTTCTCCCTGCCCACGCTCATCCTGGTCCTGTTCGCATCGATCTTCGACGACCTGATCGACGTGGGTATGCCCGCGGTCGACTACTACCTGCCCGGTCTGATCGCCATGGGCCTGATGTCGGTGAGTTTCCAGAACCTGGGCACGGTGATCGCCACCGATCGCGAGTACGGCGGCCTGCGCCGCCTGCGCGGCACACCGATGCCCGCCAGCGCCTATTTCATCGGCAAGACGATCCTGGTGCTGTTCCTCGCCCTGGGCCAGGTGGCGGTACTGCTGAGTGTGGCCTACCTGTTCTTCGACGCCACCCTGCCCACCACCATGGAGGCGTGGGCCACCATCGCCTGGGTGCTCGTTCTCGGCACCATCGGCTGTTCCCTCCTCGGTATCGCGGTCAGCTCACTGGCCCGAACCGCCCAGGCGGCCTCCGCCGTGGTCGTCGTCCCGTTCCTCGTCCTCCAGTTCACCTCCGGTATCTTCGTGCCGATCAGCGTTCTGCCAGAGTGGGTCCTCAACGGTGCCTCGCTCTTCCCGCTCCTGTGGATGGCCCAGGGCATGCGCGCCGGGTTCTTCCCCGAGGAGATGGCCCAGTTCGAACCGTCCGGGGCCTGGGACCTGCACCTGGTCGCGCTGGCCCTCGGCGCCTGGTGCGTGGTGGGCCTGGTACTGACCCTGCTGACGTTCCGCTGGAAGACACGCAAGGACGGGTAATGACCGAGTCGAAGCGGGCCCCGGACGCGAACACCACCGGCGGCTCGGAGCCCGCCCCACAGACCCCTCGCGCTCTCAGGGCGCTACCCACCGAACAGCACGCCTGGGATCTGGGATGGGGCTGGGAGGTCTACTTCGTCGCGGTGATGGTTCTGGTCTCCCTGATCGGTCTGCTGTCACCGGGCACGCCTTGGCTCAGCGCCGCGCTTCCCGGCGCCCTCTTGGCCCTGTACCTCATGGCCGGCCGCCGCCTGGTGAAGTCGGACGACTGGGAGCGCGGCAACCGGCTGCTGTTCGTCGCCCTGGTGGTGCTGATGTTGCTCCCGGCCATCACCCTCGACGGAAACGTCCAGTTCATCCTGGTCGCCGTCGCGCCGCTGCTGTTCATGGTCACCGGGATGAGGTACGCCGTCGCCGCGATGGCACTGATCCTCCTCGTCCCCGCACCGGTGCGCGGGCTCCTGGGGTGGCAGGAGTGGACGGGTGTCGGTCTCAACCTGCTCATCCACTCCGTGATCCTGGCCTACGCCATGTGGTTCGGCACCTGGATGTACCGGATCGTTGAGCAGAGCTACGAGAGGTACGCACTCATCGAGGAACTGCAGCACACCCAGGAGGAAGCAGACCGCCTGTCCCAGGAGACCGGGGCGCTGGCCGAGCGCGAACACCTGGCCCGGGAGATGCACGACACCCTCGCCCAAGGGTTCACCAGCATCATCACCCTCACTCAGGCCGTGGAGTCCGAACTGGACAGTGACCCCGCGACCGCCCGCCGCCACCTGGCGCTCATGCGCGAGACCGCGGCGGAGAACCTCGCGGAGACCCGCGCCATGGTCGCCGCACGCCAACAGGTCCGGGTGGCCGACGAGAGCCTGGACGCCTCGGTCCGGCGGATCTCCGAACGCCTCGGGCAGGAGCTGGGTATCTCCGTGACGGCCGACGTCACCGGAAGCCCCGAGGAACTCCCGAACCCCCACCAGGTCTGCCTTCTCCGTACCGCCCAAGAGGCGCTGGCCAACCTCCGCAAGCACGCCGGTGCCGACAGCGCCCGGGTCACCCTGGCCTACACCGACGTGGGTGTGCGCCTCACAGTGGCGGACGACGGGAACGGCTTCGACCCGGCACGGCCCGCGAACGGCAACGGTCTGGCCAATATGCGCCACCGGGCCGAGAGCGTCGGCGGTCTGCTGGAGGTCGACTCCGCCCCCGGCAACGGCACCACCGTCCGCCTGTCCCTACCCCATGACGAGACCGAGCCCCACGACGAAACCGAGGCCGAAGCCGACCCCGGAAGCGGGACCGACGAGCGGCGAGAGGAACCCGCACCATGATCCGTGTCCTGTTGGTGGACGACCACCCCGTGGTCCGCGAGGGCATCCGCGGCATGCTCAGCGCCGAGGCCGACCTCGACGTCGTCGGCGACGCAGGATCCGGCCCGGAAGCCCTGGTACGGGTCGCCGAGCTGTCCCCCGACGTGGTCCTGATGGACCTGCGCATGCCCGGCGGCGACGGGGCCGAGGCCACCGAGCGCATCCGCGCCGGGCACCCGGACGTGCACGTCCTGGTCCTCACCACCTATGACACCGACTCCGACATCCTGCGCGCGGTCGAGGCCGGGGCCACCGGCTACCTGCTCAAGGACACCCCGCGCGCGGAGCTGGCCGACGCCGTCCGCTCGGCGGCCAGGGGCGAGACCGTGCTCACCGGGCGCTTGGCGGGCAAGCTGCTGACCGGCGTGCGCCAGCGCTCCGAACCGCAGGGCCCCGCGCTGTCCCCGCGCGAGGTCGAGGTGCTGCGTCTGGCCGCCGACGGACGCACCAACGCGGCGATCGGCCGGACCCTGCACATCAGCGCGACCACGGTGAAAACCCATCTGATACGGGTCTACGAGAAGCTCGGGGTCGGCGACCGGACCTCCGCGGTGTCGCAGGCGCTGCGCAGGGGCCTGCTCCCCGAGCAGTAACGCTCCGGGCTGTCCGCGACCCCGATCCGGGAAGCCCGGAGTTCAGGGGAGACTCAGGGGCCGCCCCCGATGCCGCACCCTGCCACGCGGAGAAGAATCGGAATATGGTGGAACAGATGAGCCAAGTCACCCCCCACGAGGACGGGAACGGTCGGATGCGCGCCTCGGACGCCGACCGTGACGCCGTCGCGCACCTGCTCCGCGAAGCCCTGGCCGAGGGCCGCCTGGACCCCGACGAGCACAGCGACCGGCTGGACGCGGTGTACCGCGCCAAGACCGTCGGCGAACTCGTCCCCATCACCAAGGACCTGCCCGGCACCGTCCAGGAAGGCGCGGTCCCGGCACGTGCCCCCTCCGACTTCCGTTCTCCCCGTCCGGTGTACGGCGCGGGCCGGATCGTCGACCAGCCCGCCACCAGCCACAGCGCTCTCGTCGTCATGGGCGGCGCCGACCGGTCCGGCGACTGGGTCGTTCCGGGCACGTTCGTCGCGGCCGCGGTGATGGGCGGTATCGAGCTCGACCTGCGCGAGGCCCGGTTCACCCAGCGCGAGACCACCATATGGATCTGCGCGGTCATGGGCGGCATCGGGGTCGTCGTGCCCGACGACATCCAGGTGCGCGTGCACGGCCTACCGATCATGGGCGGTTTCGGGATCGAGGGGAACACACCCAGCGTGGTGGAGCCGGACGCCCCGATCGTGCACATCCGCGGTATCGCGGTGATGGGCGGCGCCGGGGTCGAGTACCGGGCACGCAAGCACCAGGAAGACGACGAGGACGGCGAGTAGCCCCGCAACCCCTCGCACCAAGACGATTTGTGCGTTTTCAGCCGTCTATGAAACCACATTGCCTACCCGCCACGTAAGGTCTGTGGCTGGTTGTGGCAATGTCCCGTGGCATGCCTTGCCTCCGCCCCGGGCTGATGCGACGCTTCTCCGGAACCTCGCCCACCCCAGGTGTCCATCCCCCGCACCACGGAGCGATGGACCCCCGTGTACCGGAGGAAGATCGTGCATCCAAGCCATCCCGGGCAGCCGCTCCACGGAGCGGACGCCCCCGCATCCCCCTCCCATTCCCCCGCATCCAGGCGACGGTTCGCCGTCACGGCCGGAGCCGCGGCCCTGCTGATGACCGCGGGCACGCTGACTGCCTCACCGTCCCAGGCCGACGAGGTCGCGCTTCCGGACCTGGTGACCGTGGACGCGATCGAGGACCACCTGGTCAACCTCGACACCATCGCCGAGTACAACGGCGGGAACCGGGCCACCGCCACCCCCGGTTACGACGTGGCGGCGCTGTACGTGGAGGACCAGCTCGAACGCGCGGGTTACGAGCCCTACCGGCACGAGTACGACTACGAGGCCTGGCGGGAGACCACGCCCGCGGTCCTGGCACAGACCAGCCCGGAGGAGCACCCGTACGAGCTCGGCGAGGACTACGCCACCATGAGCTACTCGGGCTCCGGCGACGCGAGCGCCCCCGCTGTCGCGGTCAACGCCGACAGCGAGGAGAGCGCCTGCTCCGCCGACGACTTCGCCGACTTCCCCGAGGGCGCGATCGCCATCACGCTCCGCGGGACCTGTCCGTTCGGCGAGAAGGTGCAGAACGCCGCCGACGCCGGCGCCTCCGCGGCCCTGGTCGTCAACGACGAGGACGGGACCTTCGAGGGCACCGTCGAGGAGCCCTCCGACATCCCGGCCATCGGCGTCTCCGGCCTGGTCGGGGCGGAGCTCCTGGACACCCCGGACCTGGAGCTCGAGGTCTCCGTGGACTCCGAGATCACGGAGGAGAGCTCCTACAGCGTCCTCGCTGAGACCCCGGGCGGCAGCGACGACAACGTGGTGGTCGTCGGCGGCCACCTGGACAGCGTCGAAGAGGGCCCGGGCATCAACGACAACGGCAGCGGTGTGGCCTTCCTCCTGGAGACCGCCATCCAGATGGCCGAGCAGGAGGACCCGAACAACAAGGTCCGCTTCGCCTTCTGGGGCACCGAGGAGTCGGGGCTGGTCGGATCCAACGAGTACGTGGCCGGGCTGACTGAGGAGGAGCTTGACGACATCGCGCTCTACCTCAACTTCGACATGATCGGCTCGCACAACTACGGGCGCTTCGTGCTCGACGGCCGGATGGAGCTGCCGGACTCCGACGGCGCCCCTTCCGGTTCCGGTGCGATCGCCAAGGTCTTCGAGGACTACTTCGACGACCAGGGCCAGGTCAGCGAGCCCGGCGTGCTCAGCGGCCGGAGCGACTACCTCGCCTTCATGCAGGCAGGCGTGGCCTCGGGCGGCCTGTTCAGCGGCGCCGACGGGACCAAGTCCGAGGAGCAGGTCGAGTGGTACGGCGGCACCGCGGGCGAGATGTTCGACCCTTACTACCACACGGCCGACGACACCCTGGAGAACATCAACTGGGACTCGGTGTCCGAGCTGTCGGCCGCGGGCGCGCACGGCGTGGAGTTCTTCGCCGACAGCACGCTCCCGGTGAACGGTGTGCTGGCCATGTCCGACGTGAACGTGGACCTGCCCCGCATGGGTGAGGCCTGGGTCCGCTAAGGCGTACCCGCCCGGCCGCAAAGGGAGTGCCAGGCTAGGGCATGTTCAGCGGACACATACCCTGCTGCGCGTCGCCCCAGCGGCACTTGCACTGCGCATCTCTCAGTCGACAGCCAAACCCGGGCGGGCCCCCGCTGTGCGATGCTGCCGAGCTTGCGAG
>NZ_BAAGZJ010000133.1:0-12765 GCF_054778635.1 Nocardiopsis nanhaiensis | reverse complement strand
CGGCACCGCAGGCGGAACCGGCACCCCGGGCCGCGCCCGAGCCGAACGCACCGGAACGGCCCCCGCAGGCCGCTCAGCCCTCGGGACCGCCGGCGGACCGGATCGTCGCCGGCCTCGAGGAACCACCGCCAGACCCCTACGAGGACGGCGCGTCAGCCCCGCCGCCCGACGACGGCGGCTTCGGCCGAGCCGCCCGGAGCCAACCGGCCCAGAACGGTTCGGGGCAGGGCCGACCGAGCCAGGGCGGTCCGGCCCACAGCGCTCCAGACCAGGGAGGCACTGCCCCCTCCGCCGGGAACCCGCCCAGTGGCCACACGCCGTCCGGCGGTTCCGCCGGAGGTGCGAACCCGAGGGCCACGGGTGGTTCCTCGCTCATCGAGACGGAGCTCGGCGGAAAGGTCATCGAGGAGATCGAGCACGGCACCGCCTCGGAGCTCTAGGCTGCCGGGTCCTGACCGGGTGCCCCTTCGCGTGGCTCGGGGTCAGGGGCGCAGTGCTCGCAGTACCGTGTCGATGAGCTGGTCCACGTATGCGTGGGTCAGCGGACCGGTGCGCAGGAGCCAGCGGTGGTTGATCGGGCCGTTGATCAGGTCCACGGCGAGGTCGAGGTCGGCGTCTTCGGCGATCTGTCCGGCGTCCTGGCCCGAGCGCAGCCGGGCGCGGACCGCCTGGTTGTTGGGCTCGGTGAGCTGTTCCGCAACGGCTTGGGCGAACTCCTCGTCGTTCTGGATCTCCGCGGTGAAGGCCCGGGTGATCCGGTCCATCGCGGGGTCGGCGAACTCGTCGGCGGTCGCGCGGTACACGGTTTTGAGGTCGGCTGCCAGGTCACCGGTGTCGGGCAGCGGGGTTCCGGCCTCGGCGCCGGTGAGGCGGTGGAAGACGTCGAAGACCACGGCGGCCTTGGAGGGCCACCAGCGGTAGATGGTCTGTTTGCCGACCTTGGCACGGGCGGCGATGGCCTCCACAGTCAGTTTCGAGTACCCGACCTCACCCAGCAGTTCGATGGCGGCGTCGAGAATGGCGTTGCGCGCGCGTTGGCTGCGCCGACGGGGGTCGGGGGTCCGCCGGTCGTGATCATCGGTGTTGTCGGCCATGGCCCCACGATATCCGGGGAAAGATGACGAGACGTCTCGTCTTGATCCCCGGTGCGCCCGGGCGCGGGCCCGGTTCAGTCCGAGGGCCCGACGGGCCAGGCCCGCCCGCCTGGTGAGTCCAGCCACACCCGCTGGCCGCCGTCGGGGCCCAGGGCGAAGCCGAACCGGTCCGGCTCGGGCTCACCGAGTGCCGACCACTCCGCCAAGGCGTCCTCGATCTCGTCCCAGATGCTCCTGGGGCCGCCCTGCTCGATCATCCACGAGGTGCCGTAGGGGTAGATCCGCACCCAAGAATCAGTCCGGTGGTCGCACAGCCACAGCCCGGAACCCGTGCCGATCCACCTCCGCCGCATCCGCCAGTCCGGGACCATAACTGACAGTGCGAAGGCCGAGACGAAGGTGAGAACCGGGGCGACGGGGTCGGTCTGGGTGAGCCGGTACTCGTCCGGCTGCTGGCCCGCGTCCCGCACGGGCGGCGGTGTCGAACCGGGGGTGCGCAGGGGGACGAAGCCCACGCCACCGTGGAACCGGCCGAGTGCCGAACCCTCTTGGTCCAGTTCGAGCCGCATCAGTACCCCGGAGCTCTCCAACAGCCCCCACGGGCACACCACGACCCCGCCCTCAGCGAGTTGGTCGAGCCAGGCCTCGGGCACCCGGCGCACCCCGCACGCACTGGTGATCCGATCGTAGGGGGCCGAGGCCGGGTAGCCGCAGTATCCGTCGGCCAGGTGGAGGCTGGGCGACAGGCCGACGGCGTCGAGGGCATCTCGGGCCGAGTCCAGCAGGCGTCCGTCGACCTCGACGGAGGTCACCGCCGCGTCGCCCAGGAGTTGTGTGAGCAGTGCGGTGTTCCACCCCGTCCCGGTGCCGACCTCCAGAACCCGCTGCCCTGCGGCGAGGTCGGCCAGCTCCAGCATTCTCGCGACCACGGTCGGCGCCGAACTGCACGAAGTCGCGGCTTCGGTCTGCCGCGGCCTCGGTACCTCGGTCCCTTCGACCCTGGTGACGATGGCGTTGTCCGCGTAGACGGCGGCCAGCCACCGGTCGGGGTTGCCCGCGGCGTTCAAGGCGGCGCCGTGTGCGGACTGTGCCCCGTTCTCCGGGATGAACAGGTGGCGGGGCACGGAGCGGAAGGCGTCGACGAGTGCGGCGTCGGTCAGCGTGCCGTCCGCGATTATCGCCTCGATCAGAGCCGAGTTGCGCTCCCTGGCGGTCAACACGTCCTCAGTCCCCTGGTTGTTCTCGCGGTTCAAGACCGGTGTCGAAGGACACCGCGGGGCCGGTGGCCCCGCGGGACATCCTTTCAACCGACGGTGATTTTCGCGCTACCCTTCGCACTTTTTGCTGGTGAAATCAGGTCAACGGGGTCACCAAGTCCTCGTTGTGCGGTGGGTAGTCCACGTAGCCGCGCGGTCCGGACGTGTAGTGGAAGTCCTTCTCCCGAATCGGGGCCCACGGAACCCCGGCGGCCAGCCGTTCGACCACGTCCGGATTGGCGATGTAGGGGCGGCCCACCGACACCAGGTCGGCACGGCCCTGGGCGACGAGGGCGGTGGCGTTCTCCGGTGTGGTCGCCGCGTGCTCACCGGTATTGCCCACGAGCGTGCCCTCCCAGGCCCGGCGCGCTTCGGCGAGGGCGGGGTGGACGGGGTCCTCGGTGACGTGCAAGTAGGAGAGGCCGAGCGGAGAGATCTGGCGCAGCAGTTCCCGGTAGACGGGCACAGGGTCGTGCTCGACCATCTCGAACTGGCGGTTGCCTGGTGAGATGCGCAGCCCCACGCGTTCGGCGCCCACCGCGTCCGCCACCGCTTCGGTCACCTCGACGGCGAACCGGACCCGCCCCGTCACACCGCCTCCGTAGGCGTCGGTGCGCAGGTTGGTGTTGTCCGCCAGGAACTGGTGTGGAAGGTAGCCGTTGGCCCCGTGGATCTCGACCCCGTCGAACCCGGCCCGTACCGCGGCGCGGGCCGCGGCCGCGTAGTCGGCGACGGTCTCGGTGATCTCCCGCGTGGACAGGGCGCGCGGCACGACCGGTGTGACCTTGCCGTCCAGGGTGTGCACCGGGTCGGTCCGAGGCACGGCGGACGGCGCGACGGGGGTGCCGCCGTCGGGGCGGTTGTCCGGGTGCCCGCCGCGCCCCGCGTGCATGATCTGCGCGAAGATCCGGCCGCCCGAGGCGTGTACGGCGTCGGTGACGAGGCGCCACCCCGCGACCTGTTCCGCCGAGTACAGGCCCGGCTCGGTGCGGTACTGCTGGCCGGGAACGCTGGGCGAGATCCCCTCGGAGACGATGAGTCCCGCCCCGGCCCGCTGGGAGTAGTAGGAGGCCATGAGAGCACCGGGTGCCCCGTTCCGATCGGCGCGCAGACGGGTCATCGGGGCCATGACGACACGGTTCGGCAGGTGCAGTGTGCCTAGGTCGTAACTGTCGAGGAGCGGGTTCGAGGAGTTCTCTGTCGTGTTCATGGAGGAAGCGTAGAATTTGACATCAATGTCAGTTTCAATGGTTGGTGACGAGGAACACAGGAGGTGGATGTCGTGCGGGTCGGAGAACTGTCCGCCCGGAGCGGGGCGAGTGCGCGCTCCCTCCGCTACTACGAGGTACAGGGGCTGCTGACCTCCAGCCGTACCGCGGGCGGGCACCGGGAGTACGGCGAGGACGCGGTGGAACGGGTGGACCGCATCCGTTGCCTCCTGGACGCGGGCCTCGGCACCGCGGCCATCCGCGAACTGCTGCCTTGCATGTACGCGCAGGAACGCGGTGATCCGGCACCCGACCTGGTCGACTGGCTACGCCTCGAACGCTCTCGGGTGACAGAGGCGATCTGCGAACTGGAGCGCACCAGGGAATCCCTCGACCGGGTCATCGAGACCGCGGACAGGGCGTCCGCACTCAGGGGCGGCACGTCCGCACCGGGAGAGGCGGACCTGGGCGGGGGCGGCGCGGAGCCGGTCCGGCACGTGTGACACGGCCAGCCCGCCTTGGCCCGACCGGTTACCCTCACAGACAAGTGACACGTAGCGATGAACAGCACCAAGTGTGCGGCGAGGAGACGGCCGTGAACCCTGGCGGAATGGACATGCAGGCCCTGCTCCAGCAGGCCCAGCAGATGCAGCAGCAGCTTGCCGACGCCCAGCAGGCCCTGGAGGAGGCCAAGGTCGAGGGCAGCTCCGGCGGTGGCCTGGTCAAGGTCAAGCTGAGCGGGCGCGGCCAGGTCGAGGACATCACCGTCGACCCGAAGGCCGTTGACGTGGCCGACGCCGACGAGACCGCCCAGACCGTCGCGGACCTGGTCCTGGCGGCCATCCGTGACGCCGAAGCCCAGGTCGAGAACTTGCAGCAAGAGAAGATGGGACCGCTGGCCGAGGGACTCGGCGGTGGCATGCCCGGTGGCGGCATCCCCGGCCTCCCCGGTTTCTAGTTTCCGGTCCGGCCCGTAGGCTCCGGGGTCCGGCGACAGACAGCCACTGTTCGCGGTATCGCCGCCCCGGTGCCCGCGCGGCACCGGAGCGGTGCCGGACAGGCCACCCCGTGTGACCGGCCTGGGCAGTGCGCCGCACGTTTCGTCCCTTGTGACCTGCGCAGACTTCGCCAATGAGGACGCCCGCCGGGGCGCGGTCGAAAGAGGTCGCCACCCACCGATACGGTGGAGTGCGGGGAACAGGAGTGCCCCGCCGGGCCTTCGGCCCGGTTCCGACCACTTGGGTAGGCATGTACGAAGGCGCGGTACAGAATCTGATCGACGAGCTCGGGCGGCTGCCCGGCGTCGGTCCGAAAAGCGCTCAACGCATCGCCTTCCACCTGCTGTCCGCGGAGCACGCGGACGTCAAACGCCTGGTCAACGCACTCGTCGAGGTCAAGGAGCGGGTTCAGTTCTGCTCCGTCTGCGGCAACGTCGCCGAGGAGACCGAGTGCCGAATCTGCCGTGACGCCCGCCGAGACCTCGCGGTCATCTGCGTGGTCGAGGAGTCCAAGGACGTCATCGCCATCGAAAGAACCCGTGAGTTCCGGGGCCGCTACCACGTGCTCGGCGGCGCCATCAGCCCCATCGAGGGTGTGGGCCCCGACGACCTGCGGGTCAAGGAACTCATGACGCGCCTGGCGGACGGCCAGGTGTCCGAGCTCATCCTGGCGACCGACCCCAACTTGGAAGGGGAGGCCACCGCGACCTACCTGGCGCGGCTGGTCAAACCCATGGGCCTGAAAGTCACCCGGCTGGCCAGCGGGCTGCCCGTCGGCGGCGACCTCGAGTACGCCGACGAGGTCACTCTCGGCCGCGCTTTCGAGGGCCGCCGCAGCTTGGAGTTCTAGCTCACACTTCGCCGTAATCGGGGCGAAACATGAGTAACCTCCGTTCGAACGGGTAGGCCCGAGCGCTGGTGTGTCAAGACGCCACGCCCTCCCTCCGCAGGTCGGAGCGGGTGCGGCCGGTGTCTCTGGCTACACTCCATTGTTAATTGTCTTGATCCCAACTCCTCAGGAGCATCGATCGTGGCCCTAATCGTGCAGAAGTACGGTGGGTCTTCCGTGGCTGACGCGGAAGCCATCAAGCGAGTAGCCCAAAGGATCGTGGCTCAGAAAAAGGCGGGACATGACGTCGTGGTCGTCGTCTCCGCTATGGGCGACACGACCGACGAACTGCTGGACCTGGCCGAACAGGTCTCTCCGATGCCGCCGGCGCGCGAGCTCGACATGCTCGTCACCGCGGGTGAGCGTATGTCGATGGCCCTCGTGGCGATGGCCATCGAGAACCTCGGCTACGAGGCCCGCTCCTTCACCGGTTCCCAGGCCGGCGTCATCACCACGTCGTTGCACGGCAACGCCAAGATCATCGACGTGACACCCGGACGTATCCAGGAGGCCGTGGGCGAGGGCGCGATCTGTATCGTTGCCGGGTTCCAGGGTGTCTCCCAGGACACGAAGGACATCACGTCCCTGGGTCGTGGCGGTTCCGACACCACCGCGGTCGCTCTCGCCGGTGCGTTGAACGCTGACGCCTGCGAGATCTACAGCGACGTCGACGGCGTTTTCACCGCCGACCCGCGCGTCGTTCCCTCCGCTCAGCGGATCCCCCAGCTCTCCTACGAGGAGATGCTGGAGATGGCCGCCAGCGGGACGAAGATCCTGCACCTGCGGTGCGTCGAATACGCGCGTCAGTACAACATCCCCCTGCACGTCCGCTCGTCGTTCAGCCAGAAGCCCGGGACGTGGATCGTTTCGGAAGTCGAGGAAAGCGAAGGCATGGAACAGCCGATCATCTCCGGGGTCTCCCACGACCGGAGCGAAGCCAAGATCACCGTTGTCGGCGTCCCTGACAAGGTGGGTGAAGCCGCGACGGTCTTCAAGGCGCTCGCGGACGCAGAGATCAACATCGACATGATCGTGCAGAACGTGTCGGCGGTCTCGACCTCCCGCACGGACATCTCGTTCACCGTCCCGAAGGACTTCGGCAAGGAAGCCGTATCGGCCCTGAAGAAGGTCCAGGAGAAGGTCGGCTACGACTCCCTGCGCTACGACGACAAGATCGGCAAGGTCTCGCTGATCGGCGCTGGCATGCGCTCCTACCCGGGCGTCACCGCGCGATTCTTCGACGCCATCGCCTCCTCCGGTACCAACGTCGAGATGATCTCCACCTCGGAGATCCGCATCTCGGTGATCGTCGAGGAGGACCAGGTCGACGCGGCCGTGCAGGCCGCCCACAGTGAGTTCCAGCTCGACGCCGACCAGGTCGAGGCTGTCGTCTACGGAGGTACCGGCCGATGAGCAACCGTCTTCCCACCCTGGCCATCGTCGGCGCTACCGGCGCCGTCGGCACCGTCATGCGCGACATCCTCACCCAGCGTGAGAACGTGTGGGGCGAGATCCGCCTGATCGCCTCGGCGCGCAGCGCCGGCAAGGTTCTGAGCGTGCGCGGCGAGGACGTCGTCGTCCAGGCTCTGGCCCCTGAGGTCTTCGACGGCGTCGACGTCGCCATGTTCGACGTTCCGGACGAGGTATCCAAGGAGTGGGCGCCGGTCGCCGCCGCCCGCGGCGCGGTCGCCGTCGACAACTCCGGTGCCTTCCGCCTGGACTCCGACGTCCCGCTCGTGGTTCCCGAGGTCAACGCGGACCAGGTGCGCAACCGTCCGCGCGGCATCATCGCCAACCCGAACTGCACGACCCTGTCGATGATCGTGGCGATCGGTGCCCTGCACCGGACCTACGGTGTCAAGGACCTGGTCGTCTCCTCCTACCAGGCCGCTTCCGGCGCCGGCCAGGAGGGCATCGACGTCCTGCGCGACCAGATGGCCAAGGGCGCCGCGGACCGCACCCTCGGCGATAACGAGCGCGACATGCGCGCGGCCGTCGACGAGCTCGGCCCGTTCCCGGCGCCGCTGGCCTACAACGTCGTGCCGTGGGCGGGCTCGCTCAAGGACGACGGCTGGTCCTCCGAAGAGCTGAAGGTCCGCAACGAGTCCCGCAAGATTCTGGACCTGCCGGACCTGAAGGTCTCCGCGACCTGCGTCCGCGTCCCGGTCATCACCACGCACTCGCTGGTCGTGCACGCGACCTTCGACAGTGAGGTCGCCGCCGACGACGCCCGCAAGCTGCTGGGCGCCGCCGAGGGCGTCGAGGTCCTGGACGACCCCGCCAAGGGCGAGTTCCCGACCCCGAACGACGTCGTGGGCACCGACCCGACCTGGGTCGGCCGCATCCGGCAGTCCCTCGACGACCCGAAGTCGCTCGACCTCTTCCTGTGCGGGGACAACCTGCGCAAGGGCGCCGCGCTGAACACCGCGCAGATCGCCGAGGTCGTCGCCAAGGAGTTCACCCAGTAGAACGCCTGGGCCCGGCCCCGAGCTGGGAGTTTTGGGGGCGGCGGCCGGACCTGTACGAGGTCCGGCCGCCGCCCCTTGTCGTGTCCTGCGGATCAGCGCGGTCCAGGGGAAGGCGGATCAGTGCCGTCCGCGAGGTCGGGCCAGAGTCAGTTTGTAGAGGAGTCGACACTGTTCGGCCGAGCCGATCAGGTCGGAGGTCTCGACGGGGCGGTCGCCGCAGTAGTGGGTCCGTTCGACGACGAGGACGGGGACCCCGGGGGCGGAGTCGAGGAGGGTGGCCTCGGCGTCGCGCAGCGGACGGACCCCGACCTCTTCCACGACCCGGTCCACCGGGAAGCCGGAAGAGCTGAGCCGGTCCAGCGGGCCGGTGTCGACCGCGTCGAAGGGGGTGCGCAGGGTTCCTGCGGTGAGGACCGCCGGCTCCCAGGACCGGTGCAGGGTGACCGGCTGGTTGGCGGACAGTCCTCGATAGGTGGTCCGGTACACGGGGTCGCCGTCACGGAGGCGGAGCCGGGAGCTCAGCCGGGCCGTGCTCCGTTCCTGTTCGGTGCTGACCCGCTCCCGGGAGAGCCTGCCCAGGCCGGAGCCGGAGGTCGCGTCGGTCCGGGCCAGCCGGAAGACTTCGGGGACGGGGCGCACGAAGTACCCGGAGCCTGGCCTGGCCTCGACGAGGCCTTCGGTGACCAGGAGTCGGAGCGCGGTCCGGGAGATCTGCTCGCTCACTCGGTAGGCGCGGGCCAGTCGGGTGCGGGACGGGAGCCGGGTGCCGGGGGTCATTTCACCGTTGAGTATCGGCTCGCGCAGCTGCTCGGCGAGCCAGAGGTATCGGGGTTGCCTGACCACTGCTCACCCGACCTCTGTGCGCAGGTCCTTGGTCGCCGGGGTGGTTGCTCTGGCGGGACGCACGAGTCGGTGGTCCCGGGTGCCCGTGTCACCACCGTTTCCGGTGCCGATGCCGGGCCGGAGGGGGGGAGTGAACCTGCCAGATCGCCGAAGCTCGCCCATGGTTCCAGTAAAGCAGTGGAAAAGCCTGGTGGGGGGCGCTACCCGAAAGTAGTCAGTACTTGCCCGGTACCAGCCACGGAATCGGAAGTGCGCTGACGGGTGCGGGGAAACGCCCGAAACCGACGGAATGGACGTGCCCGTGCACCACAGATTATTACTCTGTGTTCCAGGGCAACCGCGTATTGCTTGGGGGAGTCATGATCACCAACCTGTCGGAGCTGACGGAGTCGGCGAAGCTGGCGGCGCTGGCGGACGGCGCCGACCGTGCCCTCGCGTGGATGAGCGGCATCACCGGCGTGCTGGTCCTGCTCGTGCTCCTCGCCGTCCTGGTCCTGGTGATCGCCGCAGTGGTCTCCGCGCTGGTCAACAGCGATACGTCGGGCGGCGGGAAGCTCCTGTGGGTCCTCTTCATCCTCTGGTTCCCGCTCTTCGGAGCGGTCGCCTGGTTCGTGGTCGGCAAGAAGGGCCACCTCAACCGCTTCCTCGGGATCGACAAGGGACGGGCTCGGCACACGGTCCCGACCAGCGTGGGGCAGCACAGCGACGCCGCACCCGACCAGACCGGCCTCGGGCACGCCTGAGCGTTGCCCGGGTAGTTCCGGCGCATGGGCCCCGGTTGGAGCCGGATGAACCGCTCAAACCGGGGCCCGCCGCTGCGCGGGGTGGCGGACTTGTCCACAGGCTGTGGACGGGTGCACGGCTCCGCACCCCCTCCGTCCGGTCAGCCCGGGGCGGCCTCGAAGTCGGCGAAGTCGAAGCCAGGTGAGACGAAGCAGCTGACCAGGGACTCCTCGCAGAGCGGCCGGGCGTGCTGCCAGGTATTGGCCGGAACCAGGACCTGGAGGTGTTCGCCTTCCTCGATCCCCGGACCCAGCACCAGGCCGTCGCCGGATTCCGGTGCGCCGCCTGTGCCGCCGAACTCCAGCCGCAGCGGGCCGCCCCGGTTGAAGACCCACACCTCGTCCGAGCGCACCCGGTGCCAGCGCGACTCCTCCCCGGGCGCCAACAGGAAGTGGATACCGGTGGCCGTGGGCCGGGGTCCCGGGTAGCCGTCCGGATGCACCTCCACCCTGGAGCGCCAGGTCCGGCGGTACCAGCCGCCCTCGGGATGGGGCAGCAGGTCCAGGGACTCAGCTGTCCGGGGGCGTTCTTCGAAGGCGTTGTAGCGGCCCGCCGGGTCCCGGCGCGGATGGCGCACCCCCACCACCGCCTGGCGGGGGACCGGTCCGTACACGTGTGGGAAGAGCACGTCGTCCGAGACCCCGGGTGGGGGAGCGGGGTCGGCGGCCTCCCAGCGCACCTCGGCGCCGACCGCTTCGGTGTCCACCACCAGCACGACCAGGGGTTCGGACGTCTCGGCGTAGAGCGTGTTGGCGACGGCCAGCATGGTGTGCTCGTCGGGTGAGGCGTGGAGGAACCCCTGAGTGCGCAGGGATTCGGCCTCGACGTCGCCGCCGCCCCGCCAGCGGGAGAGTTCGGTCAGGTGCAGTACGTGAGCCATGTACCGAGGCTAGAACGTTGAGCCGGCCCGGGTCTTTGGCCGGTGTGCGCAGGTGCGCGAAGATCCCCTATGACGAGCCCCCGGCAGGCGGCCGGGGTGGGGTGTCTTTTCGGCTGGATCCCCTATTGTCTGGCCACCTATCGGTGGATAGGAGTTCTCTATGGGCTGGGCCTTCTCTGTTGGTTGATGGTGCCCTCCTTTCCCGCCGCCCGATTGTGGCCGTCTCCGCTGCGCGCGTCAAGGTCGTCGCCGTCGAGCGCTTCGCGCGTCAACGGCGCTCCACCTTGACCCGCTCCGCTACGACGGCGGGTTGGCGGCTATCGGGAAAGGGGGACGGGTGGTCGAGGTCCGATCCCTTTCGGGCTTCGCCCGAAAACTGATTCTGTCGGCCTGGCGGCCGATGCCTGCCACGCCGCCGGAGCGTCGACGGGTCGGGTGTCGCGGCTGGCCAAGGTGGGAGGCGAACCCCGAACAGCGCGGCCTGCGGCCGGGTGGGCCACTGCGCCGGAGCCCACCGGTTGCGGGTGTCGCGGCCGGTCACTGTGCGCGGCGAACCCCTCCCGACGGGCCTTTTCCCGATGATCTTGCTACCAGTAGCAATTTCGGCGCCGAGATTGCTACTGGCAGCAAGATCATTCCCATGCTAGAACACATTTATCCGCTTTGCCTAAGAATGCACACAAGGCTGGTCGCTCCTTTCCCGGTGGCTTCTTCCCAGAGGAGGGAAATGTGGGTCAGTGTGGTCGGGTAAGGGTGTTATCACCTCCGGGATAGGTCCTTTCTGTGCCTTTCTTGATATCCTGGTGGTATGACTTCTTCTTTCGGGCAGTGCGGGAATGCGGCGGGCAATACGCCCGCCGTGTCCGCCATGGGTGCTGCCCGGGAGAAGATCACCGTGGAGATGGCGGAGGTGCCCCCGGCGGGTGCGGCCGGCCAGGTCCTGGATGTGATTTCTCAGGTGTTCGAGGACTTCGACCGGGCCCAGCTTGCGATACTGCTGCGCCTGGCGCAGCTGGAGGCGGCCGGGACCCTGCTGGAGGCGGGTGGGCAGAGGTCGGTGCAGAACTGGCTGATCCACTCGGTGGGGATGGCCCCCGTTGAGGCCAACGGGCGCGCCGAGCTGGCCCGCCGGTTGTTCGCCCAGGAGTTGCCCGCGACCCGGGAAGGCTTGGACTCTGGGTTGTTGTCGATTGGTGAGGCGGTGGCGGTGTGCAGGGCCGCTGATAAGGCGGTGGGGGCGCGCAACACTGGCCGCTACCCGGATGCTGGCCTCTTCCGGCGGATGGTGGAGGCCGGGATTCTGGCTTCCAAGGCCAGGGAGCCGTCGATGTCGACCTCCGACATCGCCCGGCTGGGTAGGGAGCTGCTGGCCCAGTACAACCCGGCGGTGGTGGAGGAGCAGTACCAGGCCGCCTTCGACGCCCGTGGTGCGCGTTTGGTGCGCACCTTTGATGGCACTCACCTGTTCGAGGCCTGGGGTCCGGGTGAGCACGCCGAGGAGCTTAGGTGTGTGCTCAAGGCCCACGAGTCGGACTATGACCCCGAGAGGCTGCACGTGTCGGCTTCGGAGCGGATGTATGACGCGTTCATGAACCTGGTCCGGTCCGCCTCCCACCCCACCGGGGACGGTGAGAGCGCTGAGGGTGCCGACGGTGCCCGGGGCGGGGACGGCCAGGGGAAGGGGCGCACGGGTCGCAAGCGTGCTGCGGTGGCGATGATCAACATCATGGTGCCCCTGCCCACCTTCCTCGGCCTCCAGGGCGAAGACGGCCCGGCTACGGGTGCGGGTCCGGCGATGACCCAGGACGGGCAGGTGGTCTCCATGGCCGCCATCCGTGCCCTGGCCCCCAACAGTGTGCTGCGCCGGATGATCACCTCCCCCAAGGGTGACCGGGTGTTGGACGTGGGCCGCACCCAGCGCGATGCCACGGGTGCTCTGCGGGATGCGGGGATGTTCGGTCACACCACCTGCGCCTGGTACCAGGGGTGCAACTTCCCGGCCAGCGGCTCAGAGGCCGACCACAAGCAGAGCTTCTCGGCCGGTGGGTCCACCAGCGCGGACAACATTCAGCCACTCTGCTCAGATCACAACCGGTTGAAGTATCGCCGGGAGACCAACCCGGAGGCCTCGATGTGGCAGGGTCGTCCCTCCCACCGCAACCGCAGCAACAAGGGGGAGGACTCGGACGGGGACCCGGAGCCAGCCCAACCCCCTTCCTGGAGTCACGGTCGCCCTCGTTTTTGACTCCAACTAGGGGGTTCACCACACACCCCACCCCAACCCGCCCCGGTGTTTCGCGCTGCCCACCGTGACCGGCCGCGACACCCTCAACCGGTGTGCTCCGG